>JBPEXU010000376.1:0-2362 GCA_052031225.1 Marinobacter sp.
CGTATCCAGTGCGCCAACTCGAGTACCGCATTCCTGGAGTCCGTCGAACCCGTGAGCCAATGGTGATACAAGAGCCCGGTGGTGTAGCAGTGTTCGGCGGCCGGGCCACCTCCGGTCTGGCCGGGCACTGAGCTGGTGCTGTTGTGTTTGGAATAGGTCCGATGGGTGGCCGTGTGCGCATCCAGGTAGTGATCGGTATGCCAGAACAAGCCCCCGTTGTACTCCGCACGATCTTCGGAGGTGTGGTAGATGTCGATATCAGCCACATGGCGGGCCAGATCGTCCATCAGTTCGTACCAGCGCCGGTCGCCGGTCAACGCGAACTGCCTGGCAAAACCGAGTATGGCGTCGTACTGATTGTTGTAGTGCGATAGGAAAGGGGGCTCATCGGGCTTTTGGTAAATCGTCTCATGGTCGGCGTACAAGTCGCCAAAGTTGCGCCAGCCATACTCATCGATTTTTTCCCGCTTTTGGAAAAAGCCATCGTCCGCCGCGAGGCCCAGATCAATCAGTTGCTCCAGCGCGCCATCCGGGCGGGTCGATGAAAACCAGGGGAAGGCACTAGCGGCTTCGTACGCCTTTGCGGGCAGGCGCAGCAGCGTCGGAGCGTGGCGGGTCGCCAGTATTTCCGGGCGACCGCCGTAGTGTAGCCAGGCCGTGAGCGTTTTCCGTTCCCCGCCCTGCAATTCGTAGGGCTTGCGGCAGTCTCCAGGAAAAAAGCCAATGTCCAGGCGTCCGCCTTCGCAGCCCAGTGCCGAGGGAAAGTTTTGCCAGAATTGTGGCACGGTGACATGCAAGCCTGTGGGGGTGCCGGAGGCGCTCAGGGTTGGTGTCGCCCGAATCGATTGCCGTACCACCTGGCCATTTCGAGTCAACCGATAACCCTGAAACGTCGGTATCTTGATGCCATTGGCGTCCTGGTGGTTTCGACTGTCCCAGTTTGCGCCTCCACTTGAATCCTGGTAGATGCGCAGAGAGTCCTGGGGGCCGGCGCTGAACGCTTCGTCACCCGGTTCTGCACGCAATGACCAGGTAGCGGCATCAGGGTGGGAAACTTTCAGCTCCAATGCCTTAAAGTGGACGGACCCTGGGTCGCCGAGATCCCAGAGCCCGCCTGGATGGGCGGCGCGCCTGGGATTGTGAACAACCACATCGCAGCGCACCAAGGCCTGTTGCCAGTGCACCGACAAACGAATGACCAGTCTTACCAGTTCCCGGTTTTCATTCCCGCGAACGACTCCGGACGACTGAAAAGTGGACACTAGGGGGCCGTCTTCGAGAATGGTCCAGTCTCCAATCTGGTTTACGGCTCTGGGTTGCCCCTGATCGTCGACGTAGTGGAGGTGATGGGGAACCCATTGCCCGTTTCGATACCGGATGCGCCAATCGAGTTGGCCTGGTAGGAGCTCCAGATGAAGTCCTTCTTTCACCAAAGCCGGACGCGGATTTTCGAGAGGCGCCGGGCTCTGCGGGGACGTGGGCACAATGCCGTTGCTATCTGTCGTTTCCAGGCGAAGTCGTTCCTGCTCGTACGCGCCAAGGTGCGCTTGAAGATCAATTTTCAGCCAACGAATGCTTTGGTCTTGCCAGCGGCCCAAAATACGGGCCTGCATATTGACCGCTTCGCCACTGCGTGTGCTCACCAAGCGGATTTTCTGGCCGTCCACCAACGCACCCTTTGGTAGGGGGACGCCGGCAAAGACGGGTTCGCCGTAGCGTTTGAGACCCTGTTCCTCGCAAAGCGTGAGCTGACATAATTCCATTTAACGTGACTCTTCCTTGGTGGCGAGCCGAACGATCTCGCGGTACTGCTGGTCGAGGGCATCCCGGTAACGACGCATCTCTTCGTCGAGCGAAATGTTTCCTTGAGTTATCCGTTCAATCAGCTCGCGGTACTTACGGATCAGCTCTGAGGCCTCGAATTTGTCGATGCTCACCTGATAATCCCCCAGGCCAACGTCCTGCAGAAGCTCGGCGGCTTTCCGGTAGTAGCAGATGCCGAGAACCGGGACACCTAGCTGAAGTGGCAGGACGGTCGCATGAAATCGCGTGGCAACGACCAGATCGGCTTGAGACAGATTGTCCATGAGTTCCTGGACAGTTCGATTGCGATCCACCGAGATGCGTTCCGGATCGACTTCCGAACCGGCAGACGGTGTCAGCTCGGACAAAACATCGGTGATGACGTTTTCGTCTTTTTCCTGAGTACTGAACAGGGCCAGGCGATGCCCACCTGACAATATCTCACGGCACAGTTCGGCAACTTTTCGGACATAGTCGCAGTATTTCTCATTGTCCGCCTGGTGCCAGTATCGGCTGTCGTAGACCGGCATCGGGTTTACTGCAATGGTCAGTGGTTTGG
>JBPEXU010000377.1:0-3603 GCA_052031225.1 Marinobacter sp.
GGCGCGATAATTGCTAACTTGAACTAACCTGGAGTTGTTTACCCCAGCGGGAAAACTGACCCATAAAAACGACAATTGAGGATAGAAGAGCAATGAAGATCCGTTCTGTTCTTTCCGCGGCTGTGTTGGCTGTGGCAACCACCTTTGCCGCCACCCAGGCGCTCGCCCAGGAAAAGTTCACCCTTCGTCTGGCCGAAACCTGGGGACCGAACTTCCCCATCTTCGGGGACACCACCAAGCGTTTTGCGGAAACCGTCGAGAAAATGTCCGACGGACGCATCCGAATCCGCATCGATTCCTCCAACAAGCACAAGGCCCCGTTCGGCGTCTTTGACATGGTCAAGGCCGGTCAGTACGACATGGGCCACTCCGCCTCTTACTACTGGAAGGGCAAGGTCCCCGAGACCCTGTTCTTCACCAGCATGCCGTTCGGTATGAACGCCATGGAACAGTACGCCTGGTTCTACCACGGCGGTGGCATGGAGCTGATGCAGGAGGTGTATGAACCGCACAACCTGCTGTCATTCCCGGGCGGCAACACCGGGGTTCAGATGGGCGGCTGGTTCCGCAAGGAAATCAAATCGCTGGACGACCTGCAGGGCCTGAAGATGCGCATCCCGGGCTTCGCTGGCGAGGTGTTTGCGGAAGTTGGCGTCAGCCCGACCAACATTGCCCCGGGCGAGCTGTACACCGCCCTTGAGCGCAACACCATCGACGCTGCCGAGTGGGTCGGCCCGGCCTTGGATCTGCGCCTGGGCTTCCAGCAGATTGCCGACTACTACTACACCGGCTGGCATGAGCCCGCCACCGAGCTGCAGTTCCTGGTCAACAAGCGGGTCTGGGAGAAGCTGCCGGAAGACCTGCGGGAAATCATGCGCGTCGCCATGCGCACCGCCTCTTACGACATGTTGGTGCATTCCCAGCACGCCAATGCCGAAGCCTGGGACAGCATCAAGGAACAGTATCCGAACGTGCAGATCAAGCGCTTCCCGGACGAAATCTTCCAGGCCATGTACGAAGCCAACAAGAAGCTGCTGAAAGAAGCCGCAGCCGGCAGCGACATGGCCGCCAAGATCATCAAGTCCCAGGAAGAGTACCTGCGTAAGAGCCGCGCCTACACCGACATTTCCGAGCGCGCTTACCTCAACACCATGGCCGAAGTCGAGTAAACTGGAGCCTGAGTAAAGAGCCGGGATCGCTCTGAAGAGTGATCCCGGTTTTGTCGTTTCTAGCAACCTAAAAACCATAAAACCGCTTTGCGGGGGATGTTCAATGCGGTGGATCATCAATCTGGATGAGGGCCTGGGCTGGCTCTCCAAGATATGCGGCTGGATTGCCTGCCTGGCCATGATTCTCATGGCCGCCAATGTGTTTTACGACGTGGTGGCACGCTACGCCTTCAGCAACGTGTCGATCGCCATGCAGGAGATGGAGTGGCACCTGTACTCCGTGGTTTTCCTGCTCGGCATACCCTATGCCCTGCGCACCGACGGCCACGTTCGGGTCGACGTGTTCTACAACAACTGGAGCGATCGCACCAAGGCCTGGGTGAACATGATCGGCGCCATTGTGTTCGTCATCCCGTTCGCCTATCTGATCGGCATCTACGGCTACAGCTTCGCCCTGGACGCCTACAACATGGGCGAAGGCAGTGGCGACCCCGGCGGCCTGCCTCACCGCTGGATCATCAAGTCGGTGATTCCCTTTACCGCCTTCTTCACCGCCACCGCCGGCCTCAACATGGTGACCTTCGCCATCCGGGTACTGGCCGGTGACAAGACCTACAGCACCGAGCACAGCGCAGGAGGTCTGGCATGATTGGCATGATTATGTTTGGCGTCGCCCTCATCATGCTGATGCTGGGCTTTCCGGTGGCGTTTACCTTCGGTGGCGTGGCCCTGTTCTTTGGCGTCTTCGCCGAGGGCATGGACCTGTTCGCCTTCATGCCGTTCCGGATCATGAGCGTGATGCAGAACACCGTACTCATGGCCGTTCCGCTCTTTATCTTCATGGGCGTGGTGCTGCAGCGCACCAAACTGGCAGAGCAGCTGCTGACCTCCATGGGCCGGCTGTTCGGCGGCCTGCCCGGCGGCCTGGCCATCTCCACCATTCTGGTGGGCGCCCTGCTGGCCGCTTCGACCGGCGTCGTCGGCGCCAGCGTGGTCGCCATGGGGCTGATCTCGCTGCCGGTGATGCTGGCGCACAAATACGACAAGCGCCTGGCCACCGGCACCATCTGTGCCTCCGGCACGCTCGGCCAGATCGTACCGCCGTCGATCATCCTGATCATCCTCGGGGACGTACTGGGGCTGCCGGTGGGTGATCTGTTCAAGGCCGCGGTGTGGCCGGGCCTGGTTCTGATTGGCCTGTACATCGTCTACATCCTGGTGCTGACCCGATTGAAACCCGAGACCGCACCGGCGATGCCGGACGACCCCAGCCGCTCCCGCAAGCAGGAAGTCGTCTCGGCCCTGCTGGCGATCATTCCGCCGCTGGCACTGATCGTGGTGGTACTCGGTTCCATCTTCACCGGCATCGCCACCCCCACCGAATCGTCCGCCCTGGGCGGCGTGGGTGCCGTGATCCTGGCCATCATCTACCGGCAGTTCTCGTTCAAGATGGTGTGGGACTCCGCCAAAGACACGGTCAAGGTTACCGCCATGGTGTTCGCCATCCTGATCGGGGCGACCGCGTTTTCCATGGTGTTCAGCTACACCGGCGGCGACTACCTGCTGGAAGAGTGGCTGCTGCAGCTGCCTGGTGAACAGTGGGGCTTCATCATTCTGGCCATGCTGGTGATCCTGATCCTGGGCTTCTTCATCGACTTCGTCGAAATATCCTTCATCATCGTGCCCATTCTGGCACCGGTGGCGGAGGCGCTGGGCATCAACATGCTCTGGTTCGCCATTCTGATTGCCATGAACCTGCAAACCAGCTTCCTGACACCACCGTTCGGCTTCTCGCTGTTCTATCTGAAGGGCGTGGCGCCACCGCAGGTGAAGACCACCGACATCTACCGGGGTATCGTCCCCTTCATTGCCATGCAGATTTTCGTGCTGGCACTGATTGTCGTGTTCCCCGAGTGGTTTGGCATGAGTTCCAGTTACTGATCCCTGCCAGCCGAACAAGCCGGGCCCTGGGCCCGGCTTTTTTGTGCCGTTTGTTCGCCGTTCCGGGAACAACCTGACAATTTGTGATCATTTTCTATACTGAAAACGGAACCGACCATCGGCGCATCTCAGACAGGCACTCGGGACACGCCCTGGCGCAACGCCAGATGCAATGGCAAGCCGAACAAGGGAGAGTGGCATCCATGACACAGAGTTCAGCCCGAAAAACCGTTCAAACCGACAAACCACCCAGCGCACATGTCCTGAAACTGCCGCTGGAACACGCCCGAGCCGAGCGGGAGCCACACAGTTACGAACGCTGGCTGGTGGCCAAGCTGATGCGTATGGCCGGCTCGCCGCCGATCCGTTTCAAGCTGTGGAACGGCGATGTCATTGAGCCCGAACAGCAACCCGCCGAGTTCACCCTACATCTGAGCGACCCCAAAGCACTGTATTCGCTCGTGGCCAACCCCAACCTGGCCTTCGGCGATCT
>JBPEXU010000378.1:0-3314 GCA_052031225.1 Marinobacter sp.
CCGGCCTCGATCCGGGACAGATCGAGAATGTCGTTGATCAGCATCAACAGGCTGCGGCTGCCGGCCCGGATGGCATCCAGATAGTTGCGCTGCTGCGGATCGGTGACGCTGTTGGCGAGCAGATCGCTGTAGCCGATCACCGCGTTCATCGGCGTGCGGATCTCATGGGACATGTTGGCGAGGAATTCGCTCTTGGCCCGGTTCGCCGCTTCCGCTTCCCGGGCCAGGCGTTCGGCTTCCAGCTTGGCGGCGCGCAACTCGTCCTCGCTGCGCCGGAGCGCGTTTTCCGAGCGGATACGCTCGTCCACCTCGCGCGACAGCTTCCGGTTCCAATACAGGAAAATCAGCACCACGACGATGGCGATCAGGACCACGCGCCGGACCACGGTGTAATCGGTTTCCTGTTCGATGTCGAGGTGAATCCAGCGGTTGTAGATGGATTCGGTTTCCTGTTCTTCCAGGCTCGACAGTGCCTTGTTGAGAATCCGGTGCAGCTCCGGGTTGCTTTTGCGCACCGCCAGGCGCAAATCGTACTGATAGGGCGTGATGCTGGTAATGCGCAGGTTCGACAGCCCGAGCCGGGCCACGGTGTAACTCACCGCCGGGATGTGGGTCACCATCACATCGAGATCGCCATTGGACAACGCCAGCAACCCCTCCTCCACCGTCGCCATCGGGTAGAGGTCGAGGTTGGGATGATTGATCAGCAGATAGTCGTGGGCGGCGTGCCGGTTCACCACCCCCACCCGTTCATTGCGCAACTCCCGCAGATCGCCGATGAACCGGCCATCGTCCCGGATCGCCAGTGCGATGGGCACGGTCAGGTAGGCCCGGGTAAACAGAAACTCGCTCTCGGTGCGCGGGGTTTTCGACAGCCCGGGCAGGATGTCGATGTCGCCGGCCAGCAGTTGGGCTTCCGCCGCCATCCGATTCGCCGCCAGCGAACGGGCGAAACGCACGTTGAGCTGACCCTCCAGCTGAGTCAGCAGGTCTGCCACCAACCCGGTAGGGCGGCCATCCTGAGTAAACTCAAAGGGGGGCCAGTCCGCCCGGAACGCCACCCGCAGGTTGGGGTTGCGCTTGAGCCAGTCCACGTCCGAGGCCGACAGTTCCAGGCCGCCCCGTTCCAGGGCGGGGATGTCTGTTTGCAGCCAGGACTGGCGAATCACCCGGTGCTCGTTATGACTGATCGCGCCAACCGCACTGTCCAGCACCCGGAACAGTTGCTCCCGCTGTTCCGGGACCTGCAGCACCACGTCGGCCGGTTTCTGGCCGAGCAGAGTCGCGAGCCCGACGCCATTGATCATCGCCGACTGGAGGTAATCCGACACCACGGGCACCGGCGCCACAAAGGCCTGAGCCTGGCCCGACAACACCTGACTGACCGCTTCGCTGACCCCCGGCACCGGCACCGGCGAAAACTCCTCCACCGAATCGAGCATGATGTACTGATTGGGGTCGCCGGTCAGAATGGCGATCCGCCCCCCTTCCAGATCCGCCAGCGAGCGAATCGCGGCATCTCCGGCACTGACAAACACACCGTAGGTAAGGGTCATCAGCGATTGGGTGAAGCGTTGGCCGGATGGCAACGGGTTGCCGGGTACGCGGGTCGTCAGCACCGCATCGAAGTCGGCTGGACGCTCGCCGGTGTCGTCCGCCTCCGACGTCAGGGGGACGGGCTCGATCGGAACCCCAAGTTTGTCCGACAGCCGGGCCAGATAATCGATAAAGGTACCGGCCAGGACGCCGTCACCAGTATCGAACACCAGCGGGACCTGACCCTCCGGAACGCCCACCACAAACCGCTCCTGCGCCTGCAGCCACGCCAGGTCTTCCTGCCCCAGCACCGGCGCCGGTGACGGCTGAGGCGGGTCCGCCAGTACCGGGGCTTGAAACGGCGCCAACAGGCAGCATGTCAGTAATAGACGAAGGATCACCTTCACTGGATATCCTCTGGAGTTCCACTACAGTTCAGGGGAACAATACCTGCAAATTCCGGGATTTTCATGCAGCCCGTATCAGGAGGGAAGGCATCATGGACACCAGCCAACACACCGTAAACACCCTGTTTGCGCAACTGGGTCTGGCTTCCGATGACAAGAGTGTTGAGGACTTTGTCGCACGGCATTCGCCGCTACCGCGGGAGATCGCGTTGCAGGACGCGCCGTTCTGGTCGGAAAGCCAGTCCCAGTTTCTGGAAGAGGGACTGGAAGAGGACAGCGACTGGGCCGAAGTGATCGACGAACTGGACGCCATGTTGCGCCACTGACATTGGCGTCACAGGACGCTGGTGCGGTTCCTGCCGGCGTCCTTGGCGATATACAACGCGCGGTCGGCACGCTCGAACACCCTATCCTCGTTGTCGTCGTCCCGAAACTCCGACACCCCGGCCGACAAGGTCACCTGGACCGGCTTCCCGCCAAAGTGGAAGGGCAGTTTGGCCACGTGCGAGCGGAGCGAATCAAGCACGTCGCGCGCCGTGTCCGAATCGGTCTCCGGAAACACCACGACAAATTCCTCGCCACCGAAACGGGCGAGGAAATCGGTGGTCCGGAGCCGGTTACGCAGCTCGCGGGCGACCAGCTGCAACACGCGATCTCCGGCCTTGTGGCCGTATGAATCGTTTACCCGCTTGAAATGGTCGATGTCGATCACCGCGACGGACAGCGGGTTGCGGTAGCGCTTCCACCGGTTGAACTCGAAAGACAGTCGCTCCTGCCAGGCTTCCCGGTTCGGCAATTGGGTCAGCAGATCGGTCATCGCCCGCTCGCGCTCCCTCGCCACCTGCTCCTGCATCTGCTCGGAGTGGGCTTCCATCGCCGCCACTTTTTCCTGCATGGTCACCATCTGCTCCGTCAGCAGCCGTTCCCGCTCTTCTTCCCGGGCCCGAAACTGCGACAGCGCATCGGCAATCGAGGCCAGATGGCGAGTGACCGACACCTTGAGGTCGTCCAGGTTCTGACTGGACCTCAGCTGTTCGTCCACCTTCCGGAGTTCGGCCCGGATTTCCTGATCCAACGCCTCGGTGGACTGGACGCGGCCGCCCTGCACACTGCTCTGTTGCTCGAAGTTCGAACGCAGCGATTCGAGCCGTTCGTCAAGCCGTTTCAGGAAGGCCTCGAACTCGCGCTTGCTTTGGGTCACCACCGAGATCACCAGCTCGGCGACGTGATTCAGGCCTTCCCGCAGCTCGTCCCAGTTGTCGCTGGACAGCAGCGACTGCTGCAGTTTGCGGGCGCCGGCTTCGGCGTCCGGCGCCAGTGACACCTGGGACAGCAGCTGACCCAACAGTTGACCCACCCGTCGGGCGATCC
>JBPEXU010000379.1:0-17311 GCA_052031225.1 Marinobacter sp.
CGGTCCAGGTTTGAGCCGTAACGTCCAGGCCTTTCATCGGGAACACGACAAGCATGGCAACCGCCGTTGGCCCGACGGCCCCCACGACGATATGACCAAACCAGAAAAGCGCACCGAACAGGCGGCCCAGCAACGCCCAGACCAGCACGCCCCAAAGCCCGCCGAAAAACGCCAGCGACAGTATCTGAGGCACGCCGAACGGCGGCACCGGTTGGGTGTTGAACGGTGGCTGAGGCACCATGCCCGCCAGATAGAAGACCATGTACAGGCCTTGGTGAAAGATCAGGGTCGCTAGAAAGCCGGCGATAAACGCCTTGAGCCAGACCATGGTGATTTCCTTTTTCTTTTTGTGTGACAGTCACGCTAAGCAGTTGATTCTGCGTGTCCCGCTCCCTTTGTGCAAACCATGTTAACAAGTTTGGGTTACGGGTCTAGTTTCTCCGGCGCGGAGGTATTGGCGTCGGTTGGGCCAATCGATTCGCTCCGGCGTTGCTGCACACTTTGAAACACGTTCCGGAATCTACACGGAGGCCACGTTGCTGACCGTCCTTTTTATCATCAGTGGGCTTCTGACCGCCTTCAGCGTTTATCTCTGGTGGCAGGTGCAGGAACATCGTAAGGTCATTCAGCAGATGCTGGACGACAACGAGCTGGACCCAACCGAATCCGATCCGGAGCTGGTGCTTACGTTGCGGATTCAGGACCCGATTACTCTGGCCAAGCGGGAATCCCGATCGGCCAGAATTCTGGCTGATCGGCTGCCGGTGATGGTCACGAAAATGGTCTATCAGGAAGTGATGAACGAGCTGGAGCAGGAGCTTCAGTCACGGGAAATCGATGTCGACATGCGGATCGAATACCGCTGATTGGGAGGGCCAAGGCCATGCTGATTGAGCTTGCTTGCCTGGGAATGCTCACCACTTCCACCATGGTATCCGGGCTGGTCTTTCAGCACTTGCAGGCCTCGCGCCGGTGTCTGCGGATCATTGATAGCCATCGGGCACAGGCACGAAGCGTGGTGCAGAAGAGTCGCATGGATTTGATGGAAGTCCGGAACCGGACCAAACTGCTTGAGGATACCGTCTCCGGTGGTGCCAGTGCCGTCGAGAAGGTGCACAAAGCCATCTCCAGCACGACCTTTGGGTTGATCGATCTGTTTTCCCGGGATGAAGGTTTCCGTCAGGGCGCGCGCAAAGCCAGGCAAAACCACGACCGAACCAGCCGGGAGGTGTATCAGGCCGTCCGCACAACCAACCGGGCATTGCACATACTGGCCGACACACTGATTATCGGAAAAGCGGAAAAGCGCATCGTCAAGAAAACGAAAAAGGCACCCTAAGGTGCCTTTTCTGCTTCGGTATCAGAAGGTTACAAAACCTTCTTCAACTCTTCCTCAAGCTGAGGTACGGCTTCGAACAGATCCGCCACCAGGCCGTAGTCCGCTACCTGGAAGATCGGAGCTTCTTCGTCCTTGTTGATCGCAACGATCACCTTGGACTCGGACATGCCCGCCAGGTGCTGGATGGCACCGGAGATACCGACAGCGATGTACAGCTGCGGAGCAACGATCTTACCGGTCTGGCCGACCTGCATGTCGTTGGGTACGAAGCCGGCGTCGACGGCGGCGCGGGATGCACCGACTGCCGCGCCCAGCAGATCCGCAACCTGCTCCAGCATCTTGAAGTTGTCGCCGTTCTGCATGCCACGGCCACCGGAAATCACGATGTCGGCGCTGGCCAGATCCGGACGGTCAGACTGTGCCTTTTCTTCACCTACGAAGGTGGACAGACCGGCATCCTTAACAACGTCAATCTGCTCAACCGCGGCAGAGCCACCGTCGGCCGCAACCGGGTCAAACGCGGTCGGACGCACGGTCACAACCTTGATGCTGTCGCTGGACTTGACCGTCGCGATGGCGTTACCGGCGTAAATCGGACGTACGAAGGTGTCTTCAGACTCAACGCGGATGATGTCAGAAACCTGAGCAACGTCCAGCAGCGCGGCCACGCGCGGCATGAAGTCTTTGCCGGTGGTGCCGGCGGCGGCCAGGATGTGGCTGTAGCCTTTACCAACCTCGGCAACCAGCTCGCCCAGGTTTTCGGCCAGGAAGTGACCATAAGCGGCATTGTCGGCAACCAGGACCTTGTTCACGCCTTCGGCCTTGGCAGCTGCTTCGGCAACGGCGCCACAGTTCTCACCGGCAACCAGTACGTCAATGTCACCACCGATGGCTTTGGCCGCCGCTACAACATTCAGGGTAGCCTGCTTCAGGCTGCTGTTGTCGTGTTCAGCAATTACCAGGATGCTCATTTAGATCACCTTCGCTTCGTTCTTCAGTTTGTCAACCAGCTCCGCTACGTCAGCCACCTTGATGCCCGCCTGGCGCTGGGCCGGGGCTTCAACTTTCAGGGTGGTGAGGCGAGGTGCGATATCAACACCCAGGTCGGCAGGGGTCATGGAGTCCAGAGGCTTCTTCTTGGCCTTCATGATGTTCGGCAGAGAGGCGTAACGCGGCTCATTCAGGCGCAGGTCGGTGGTGACAACCGCCGGCAGGTTCAGGCCAACAGTGATCAGACCGCCGTCAACTTCACGGGTAACGTTGACCTTGTCGCCTTCAACAACCACTTCGGAAGCGAAGGTGCCCTGACCCATGCCGGTCAGCGCGGCCAGCATCTGGCCAGTCTGGTTGTTGTCGGAATCGATGGACTGCTTGCCGAGAATGACCAGCTTGGGCTCTTCTTTCTCAACGACAGCCTTCAGCAGCTTGGCCGCTTCCAGAGACTGGACTTCTTCGTCAGTCTCGACGTGGATACCACGGTCCGCACCCAGCGCCAGAGCGGTACGAATCTGCTCCTGCGCAGCCTTCGGGCCAATGGATACCACCACGATTTCACTGGCAACACCCTTCTCTTTCAGACGAACCGCTTCTTCAACAGCGATTTCACAGAACGGGTTCATTGCCATCTTGACGTTGGCGAGGTCAACACCGGTGTTGTCCGGCTTGACGCGCACCTTCACGTTGTAGTCGATAACTCGTTTTACAGCGACCAGAACCTTCATAGATTCCTCGTTCTTCTACGATGGGTTGAATGACTCGCAATCCTCGCGCAGAGTCTGCCGAAAGTCAGTGCGCACTAATGATGGAGGCAAAGGTAGACAGGGTCAATAGCCTCATCCGACGCGCCAGGACTGCTTTCACAGCCAATTGACCGGTATTGACCCGGCCCGGCAATGAGACGATACTAGAAATCGACTCAAAACACACGATGTTTCGGTGTACCCTTACAATGCCAAAGGACAACCCGAATTTCAAACAAACGTTTGTTTGATTCTTTAAATCGGGTATGCTTTCAGTTAACTTAGCCGCGCCAAATTGGTGTGCGGCAGTCGTCTGGAACCGCGTTTGCCGGTATGATGACCCCCCTGAACCGTTCGCCTGCGGGCAAAAATACCAATAGAGATGTTTGAGGAGACCAACGTGGAACGCGAATCGATGGAATTTGATGTTCTTATCGTCGGCGGCGGCCCTGCGGGCCTTTCGGCAGCCTGCCGGATCATGCAACTGGCGCAGGAAGCTGGCGAAGAACTGACCGTATGCGTTGTGGAGAAAGGTTCCGAGATCGGCGCGCACATCCTGGCCGGTACCGTGTTTGAACCGACTGCCCTCAACGAGCTGTTCCCGGATTGGAAAGAGCGTGGGGCTCCACTGAACACGCCGGTTACCCGGGACGACATTTTCCTGCTGAAAAACCAGGAAAAGGCCACCAAGATTCCAAACGCGTTTGTGCCTAAAAACATGCACAACCACGGCAACTACATCATCAGCCTGGGCAACCTCTGCCGCTGGCTGGCTGAGCAGGCCGAACAACTGGGCGTTGAGGTTTACCCCGGCTTCGCCGCCGCCGAAACCATCATCGAAGATGGCCAGGTCAAAGGGATCATCACCGGCGACATGGGGGTGGCCCGTGACGGCTCCCATAAAGAAGGGTACATGCCGGGTATGGAGTTGCGCGCCAAGTACACGCTGTTTACCGAGGGCTGCCGTGGCCACCTGGGCAAACGCCTGATTGCAGACTTCAAATTGGACGAAGGCAAAGACCCGCAGCACTACGGTATCGGCATCAAGGAACTGTGGGACATCGACCCCGCCAAGCATGAGCCGGGCCTGGTTATTCACACCACCGGCTGGCCGCTGAACGAATCCGGCTCCACCGGCGGCTCGTTCCTGTACCACCTGGAAAACGGCCAGGTTTACGTTGGCCTGATCACCGACCTGTCGTACAGCAACCCGCACCTCAGCCCGTTCGAGGAATTCCAGCGCCTCAAACTCCATCCAGAGATCAAGAAATACCTCGAAGGTGGCAAGCGTGTGGCCTACGGCGCCCGCGCCATTGCCAAGGGTGGTTACAACGCTCTGCCGAAAATGAGCTTCCCGGGTGGCCTGCTGCTGGGTTGTGACGCCGGCACCCTAAACAGCTCCAAGATCAAGGGCTCCCACACCGCGATGAAGTCTGGCCTGCTGGGCGCCGAAGCGGTCTTCGAGGCCCTGAAGGAAGGCAAAACCGGTGAGGAAATCACCAGCTTCCAGAAGCGGTTTGAGGACAGCTGGCTGTACAAGGAACTCTACGCCGAGCGTAACTTCGGCCCGGCCATGCACAAGTTCGGCAATGTTATCGGCGGTGCGATTGCGTTCTTCGAGCAGAACATTCTGCGCGGCAGCCTGCCCTTCACCTTCCACGACACCACGCCGGACTACGCCACGCTGAAGCCGGCGGCCGAGTGCAAAAAGATCGAGTATCCGAAACCGGACAACAAGCTGACCTTTGACCGCCTGTCCTCGGTGTTCATTTCGAACACCAACCACGAGGAAGATCAGCCGGTGCACCTGAAGCTGACCGACCCGGATATTCCGCTCAAAGAAAACCTGCCCAAGTACGACGAGCCTGCGCAGCGTTACTGCCCGGCCGGTGTTTACGAGGTGGTGGAAGCAGAAGACGGCAGCGGTAAGCGGTTCCAGATCAACGCCCAGAACTGTGTGCACTGCAAGACCTGCGACATCAAGGACCCGGCCCAGAACATTACCTGGGTAACGCCGGAAGGTGGCGGTGGTCCCAACTACCCGAACATGTAAGTTCGGCACAGAAAAACGGCCCCGCGCGGGCCGTTTTTTTTCGTCCGAGCATAAAAAAACGGCTCACAAGGAGCCGCTTTTCTAACGCCAGAGAGCGCTTTAGTGCACGTGACCGTGCTCCTGCTCTTCCTGGGTTGCTTCGCGGGTCTCGACCACTTCGACGTCGAAGTGCAGGGTCTGACCAGCCAGCGGGTGGTTGGCATCGATGGTTACGGTGTCGTCGCTAACTTCAACAACCCGCACGATCTGAGGGCCGCCCGGAGTTTGTGCCTGGAACTGCATGCCCGGCTCGATGGTGTCCACGCCTTCGAATGCGGAACGGGGTACCGGCTGGATCAGCTCTTCGTTTACTTCACCGTAGCCCTGAGAAGGCTCAACGGAAACTTTCACCTGGTCGCCAGCGTCTTTTTCGGTCAGTGCGCTTTCGAGCCCACCGATGATGTTCTGCGCGCCTTCGAGATAGGAAAGCGGTTCGCGACCTTCCACGCGGGACGAGTCAAGCTGCTCGCCCTGGTCGTTGGTGAGGGTGTAATGAATGGTAACAACGCGCGGTTGGGCCATTTGATCTCCTTGTGTGTCTTGATGACTGTAGTGATGTATTGAGGTAATCGAAAGTGATCTTGAACAGCCGGACTGCACAGAGGGACTAACGACCACCGAGCCTCGTTAGAGAGCCAGGCTCGATAACAAGCATGAACTCCTAGTCTAACAACTCACGGGGCGGCTTGACCACCGTGATTGCCGAAGTAACAGGGTGACGGTCACTCACCCTGCCCGACTTTCCAGAACTTTCCGCTACTCATAACACCATAGACGGTCATTCCGTCTATTTCACGCTCCGTTACGAGTTCGGCCAGGTCATAAAAAGCCGCCGTCACCAGACGGGCTTCAATGCCATGTCTGACATGGATAACCGGTCGGGGTTCCCCGGAATCTGGGTATTGCCCTACCTCAAGCGGATGCTCGTCGCCGATCGTCAGCACTTCGCCGACGTTGGTGGTCAGCAGAACCCGCTGGGCGTCGCCGCTGCCCTCAACCGACAGGGAATGCGCGAGTAAAGGGGCATCCTCAACCTGGATGCGCCATTTCTCGACCGGCGTCACCAGATAGTATTGCCCATCGTCCTCGCGCCTCAAAATGGTCGAGAACAGCCGGACGATGGCCTCCCGGGTCAGGGGTTCGCCCCGATAGATCCATTGGCCGTCGCGACGAATCACCAGATCCATGTCGCCGAGCAGATCCGGGTGCCAGAGGTGTAAGGGCGGCAACCCCGGGGTCTGTCGCAGGGGCTCAAGCTCCTTGGCAAGGGTATCCGGTGTTTTGCTCATGGGTAGGCTCCTTTCCTCACAACCCCCGCATCCATTCCGGTCGCAGTGGAACGGCGCCGGGGCTATTGATGGCGAGGTTCACCTGGTCCAACAACTGTTGTTTATCACGCCCAAGCGTGCCCTTGAGCACCAGATAATTGGAGGCGTGATCGCTCCGAAACACGGTTTTCTCAAGTTCCAGATGCTCAAGAAAAGTGCGGATCTCCTCAAACAGGCCCCGTTGATCCAGCGGCACGAAATCGTCTCCGAAGCCCGCCCGGAACCGTTCTTCCCCCATTGGGAAGCTGACCACCAATGTCGAGAGGTAGTCGGGCTGGGTTTCGTTACACAAGGTCGCTGTGTTAACGGCATGTTGACGCGACAGCGTCTGGCCGCCGAGGCCGTTCAGCACCATCACCGAGCTGGTTAAACCAGCCTCGCGAATTTTCACCAGTGCGGCGCGGGTCGATTCCCAGGTTTCGCCCTTGTTCACCCGACGCAAGACCTCATCGTCGCCGGACTCCATGCCAACGTAGAGAATGCCCAATCCAGCCGCTTTCAACTCAGCCAGTTCTGCTACCGATTTCTTGGCCAGGTTTCTGGGTAAACAGTAACTTGAAACCCTTTGTAGATCGGGAAACGCCGCCCGGAGGTCGGTGAGTATTTCCAGCAACCGCCGGGTGGGTAGAACCATGGCATCGCCGTCTGCCAGGAACACGCGCCGCACGCCACGCAGGCTCTGTGCGGCCTTGTCGATGTCCGCACGGATCTCATCGGGCTTGCGGGCCCGGAATTTTTTCTGTGGCTGGGTGTACATTTCGCAGAAGGTGCACTTATTCCACGAACACCCGTTGGTCACTTGAAGAATCAGGGACTTGGCTTCGCTCGGCGGCCGGAAGACTGGCTCAATGTATTCGATAGGAAAGCTGTACATGGCGATCTGTCTACGTATTGAATAGGCGCGATAAAAAAATCAGGCCAAAAACTGCGCTTTCAAGTCCGCACAGCCCGGCCCCACGACGGGCATATCCAAAAGCACAGCTTGAGAAGTCATGAAAGGAATGCCCCGGCGGTGGCCGTCGACCAGCAAGGTCGACAGGCTTCCGACGAACGGCATGTGGGACACCAGCATAAGTGGCGTCGTCTTCGTTTCCAGCAACGCGTCCAGGCAGGCACCGGGATCGTCGTCTGGTGTGATGAACGCTTTTTCCTCAATCGGGCAATTCAGGATTTCGGCCACGATCGCCGCCGTCTGACGCGCCCGTGTGTAGGGGCTGCTCCAGATCAGCGATGGCCGCCACGGCGATTCGGCGATCTGGGCCGCTACTTCCGCCGTGGCAAGCCGGCCCCGTTCGGTCAGTTCCCGCTGTTGGTCCAGGGTATGCCATCCGGCTTCGCCGTGGCGCATGACGATCAGTTGCACAATGCTCTCCGGTTCCGGCGGTGTCCGCCGGCCATCACTGGGAAATGGTCCGCGGCAGAATGAACTCCACGTCGGAGTTCTGAACCGCCATCATCAGGCTGGAAATCACCGCCTTGATCGAGGCAGAGCCGTATAGGATTTCGTACAAACCGCGCACCAGTGGCATGTAGATTCCCACCGATTCGGCCTTTTCCTTCACCAGCTTGAGGGTATAGATGCCTTCGGCCACCTGCCCCAGTTCGCTCACCGCATCGTCGAGGGTTTTGCCCTTGCCAACGGCGTACCCGACCCGGTAGTTCCGGCTTTTGGGCGAGGTGCAGGTAACAATCAGATCCCCGACACCGGCCAGACCCATGAACGTCATAGGGTTGGCGCCAAGGCTGACCGCGAAGCGACTCATTTCCGCCAGCCCCCGGGTAATGAGCATGGCCTTGGCGTTCTCGCCCATCTCCAGTGCCGAGGCCAGCCCGGCGACAATCGCGTAGATGTTCTTCAGGGCGCCGGCCAGCTCAACGCCGTAGACGTCAACGTTGGCATAGACCCGGAAATACTCACAACCCAGCAAATCCTGAACCGTGCGCCGGACATCCGGATCTTTGGCTGCGATGACCGTCGCCGTGAGATCGCGGTTAACGATCTCCCCCGCCAGATTGGGGCCGCTCAGAACGCCAATGCGACAACGGGGAATCTCTTCCTGGAGAATTTCGCTCATCAGCTTGAAGCCGTTGGCCTCAATGCCCTTGGTCAGGCTGATGACGATCTGACCGTCGCGGAAATCACCGCTGTGCTGTCGGATCACACTGCGGAACGCCTTGCTGGGGATGGCGACAAAGACGATTTCGGCCTTGCGGACGGCGTCGGCCAGATCTGTGGTGGGCTGAATGTCGCCTTCGAGCACAACCCCGGGCATGTAACGGCTGTTGACGCCGGAGCTGCGGATCTCATCGGCCTGCTGGGCGTCGCGCATCCAGAAGTGGACGCGGTGGCCGTTTTCGCCGAGCACCTTGGCCATCGCGGTGCCAAAACTTCCACCGCCCAGAACGGCCACGTCGTGTACGGGCGATGAGGTGCCCTGGTCTCGGGACACGTTGTTTTCAAGCATAGTTGTTCCGTCTTTCTTTCGGATCAGCCGTGCTCTTCACACTCGAGGGCACGTACCAGATTCTTGAATTCTTCCCTGTTTTTACTGTTCATCCCCATCAGCACACGATGGGCGTCCAGCACTTTATCGCGAACCTGCTGTTCGCTGGCTTTTAGTACCGGAATTTCTTCGAGTTCCTCAATCCTTGAGGCGGGTTCACGGACAATGATAAAGATCTTGTCGAACCCCATGGAGGTAATGATGCGGGTAATATCGGGATTGGTGGAAATCAGCGTGGGCAGGAACTGGCTCTGTTCCTGGGCCGCCAGGGCGATTTTCGCCAGCAGCCCAAGGGTGGTGCTGTCGATGATCTCGGTTTCGGTGAGATCAATCACCACGGTTTTGAAGTTGGGATCCTGAGTGATGGATTCAACCAGATTGTCCAGCGTTGAACACAGGTTCAGCCGGATTTCGCCCATGAACTTCAGGACGTAAATACCCTGTTTCTCAGCCTGCAGGATCTTGTAACCAGCCATGTTTACACTGCCACTATGTCGAGGACGTGCTGTCTGACACGTTCATAGTATCAGTTACCGCTACGATCGCGATATCGTCCGGAAGCTCTGTAATCTCGTCCAGGCCCAACGCCTCACTGAGAGATGCGATAGTGTGACGACCTCCCGACACGAGTTCAAGTAGTGTTCGCTCCTTTTCATCCAGCGACTTGGCCGGGATGACCTCCAGGATGCCGTCTGAAAACAGCATCAGGTGGAACGGCTTTTCCAGAGGCACGTCGTAGACCTCCCATTTGGGCGTCTCAAACAGCCCGACCGGCAGCCCGCTACCCTCCAGAAACCGGGTGTCTCCGTCCTCAAACGACAGTATCGGCATCGGGAAATGGGCTCCGACGGCGTACTGCAGGATTCGCTCAGAGAGCGAGATGATGCCAACGAACACGGTGACGTGTTTGCCCAGTCCGGTATCGAGCAGCTCGGTATTGATACGCTCAAGAAACCGATCCGGATACAAAATGTCGTCGCTGGACTGACGGCGAAGGTTTCTTTGCAGCCGGTTGGTGAGGTTTTTCAGCAACACGGTGACAAACGCCGAACTGGCCCCGTGTCCGGACACATCGGCGATATAGACCAGGAGTTTGTCTTCGGTAATCCGGAAATAGTCGAGGAAATCGCCACTCAGATAGAGCGAAGGCTTGATCAGGTGGTCAATATCCAGGCCACCCATGGTCTGTTCGCGGTCTGGCAGCATCCGCAGCTGAACCTTTCGCCCGGCCCGCTGATCGGCCCTCAGCTCCGCGATGCCATTGCGCAGATCCCGATTCGCTTCTTCCAGTTCCTGTCGGTAGAGCTGATTGAGGCGATTGACCCGAACCCGGTCGAAGAGCTTGCCGATGACGTCGTCCAGTGCGCCTTTGTCGTCATTGCAGGGTTTGAGCACAAAGTCGGCGGCACCGGCCCGCAGGGCATTGACGACGTCAACACTGGACTGACTGTCCGAACAGGCGACAATGGGGGTGAAGGTTTCCGCTTCTTCCAGACGACCGGCCAGATCCCGGATGGCCTCGGGCGGCAGGTCCGCGAAAATGACATCGGGGGTGTCGTCGCCAAACAAACTCTTGGCCGCAGCCAAATCCTTGTGACCGGTGACGTAAAAGCCGCGTGCGACGAGGTAGCGGGAAAGGTCGGTTCGGGCCTTCTCGTCGGCATCGATAATCAGAATGCGCTCGGTGCGCGATGTCATGGCGTCTGCCCTAAACTACCATCGGTAAACGATAAATTCGCTTCTTATGGCCTATTCTGGCACGCCGCTGTGATATAACAAGGCCAGTTTCGTGAATTTGGGAGAATGTCACGATGAGACGTGCCGTAAATGACCTGCTTGGGGCCTATGACAAACTGATCATGGATCCGGTTCATGGCGGAATACCCCTATACCGCCATGAAGTGGCGGTCATCGATCACCCGCTGTTCCAGCGCCTGCGCAATATCTGTCAGAACGACATTCTCAGCCTGGTGTTTCCGGGCGCCACCCACTCCCGGTTTCTGCACAGCGTCGGGGTGATGCACGTCGGCACGCGCATGTTCCGCTCCATGATTGACGCCTACCTTCGGGAGCGCCAGCTCAGCGAGCAGACGGATCTGAGCCTGCATCAGCTCGATGCCATCGACTACCTGTTAAAAATCATCCGCCTGGGCTGCCTGCTGCACGACAGTGGTCATTCGAGTTTTTCCCATCAGTTCACCCAGGCCCGGCGCATCCGGCAGCTGATGTCCCGGGAGGGCCGTTTCCGGGATCTGTGGGCAGGCGTTGATTTCAGCCAGTACCATCCGCAGGAGCCCGAAGAGCTGGAACACGAGCACTATTCGGTGCGCGTGGCCCATGAGGTGCTGAGCAGCATCGACCTCGACGCAGCCGGCATCGACCCCCGGGATGTCATCGGCATCATGGAAACCACCGAAGTGACGCCCAGCGAGACCTTCCAGAGACACGCCCGGACATTCTGGGAATTTATTGCCGGTGACGAGGCCCGGCAGGCCGGGAAGATCGTCGGAGACATTCCCCGCCTGGTGATGAGCCTGTTGGCGTCCATCGTCTCGGGTGAGATCGACGCCGACCGCGCCGACTACATGCTCCGGGATGGGTTTCACTCGTCGGTCACCATCGGTGGCCTGAACCTGGATCATCTGCTCACCAATTTCCGTTTTGGCTGGGACATCTCGGAACCCTGGCTGGGGCTGGCGATCACCCAAAAGGGGCTGGGCGCGCTGGAAGACTTTGTCTACAGCCGGCATCAGATGTACCGCAAGGTCTACGCCCACAAGACCGCACTGGGGTTCGACTGGCTGCTGCGTGAGGCCATCAACGAGGTGCTTGAGGACCCAGAGAACTTCGACTGGGTGGACACCTGTCTGAGCGACATGGCCTATTTCGCGGAGCTGACCGACAACTTCTTCTGGGAGGCGTTCCGCCGGGTTGCCCGCCGCAATCCGAAGAGCTTCTCGTTCTGTATCGTAAACCGGGTCAAGCTCAGACACCTGGACACCCGCGAGGATCTGTCGCCCGATGACATTCAGCAGCACAGCGCCTGGCTGGCAAAAGCGCTCAATCTGGACCCGGTTCATGTGGTGACCTGCTCGATGCGCGCCCGTTTCTCCAACATCCAGGACAACTTCAATGGCATCAAGGTGCTGGTGCGCGACCCGGTCCGGCGCACCCGGGCGCTGCGCAAAATCACCGACGTCAGTGCCTTTTTCAGCAAATTCAGCGATGGCACCATCACCCACTTCTACACCCAGCCGGAGGTGATCTGTGGCGGCTGAGGGGCTGGCTTTTCCCAACCTGGCTGCGGCTCAGGTTTCCTTGGTCATGGCATCGACCAACCCGCAGGCACTGTTGAACGCGCCCTCGACACGACCACCGTCGAGCCAGTCACCGGCCAGACCCACACCCTCTTCCGGATACCAGAGGTGGCCGGGGCTGTCGGTGTTTTCTGACCGGGCGTAGAGCCAGCGGTGAGCAAGCCATTCGCTCACCGGGAGCTGCTGACCGGTGACCTCCCGAAACGCGGCCAGCAACCCGCGCGCGACCTCTTCCTGATCGGCCTCGACGTGCGCCCGGCTCCAGTCCGCACTGGCGTGCAGAATCCACCAATGGCCCTGCCCTTCACGGCCCGGCTTGCTGGCGTTATTGGCGATCCAGAACAGCGCCGGGTGGTTCGGCCGCATACCGTCAAACGGCCAGTCCGGCGCTTCGGCAAAGCGTACCGCAAGCGCCCAGCATGGCACGATCCCGGCGAGCTGACGGTCCACCGCTTCTTGCGGCAGCGTCGGCGAAGATGCCGCCAGTAACGCACGGGCCTGCTCGGGAGGGGCGGTAATAAGAACCCAGTCAAACGCGCCGTGCCTGGTGCCGGCGCTGTCTTCCAGCCACCACTGGCCATCTTCTCGCCGCATGCCGGAAATCCGGGTTTCGGTCACTATCATCACGTGTCGGGACAACGCCCGGGTGATGGCGGTCATCCGGGGCACACCAACGTACCTGGGTTCGTCGTGAAAGGCGCTCCAGTGGCCATCCACCTGCTGGTGACCGAGACGGCCCTCCCACGGTGCAAAGGTGTCCGCACCGGCGTATTGATTGAGAAGATCCAGAAACCGGGGGTTGCGAATGGTGAAGTACTGGGCGCCAATATCCACCGAGCCATCGGCAACCCGTTTGGCGGCGAGACGCCCACCCGGGCCCCGGCTCTTTTCGAAAACGCTGACCTGATGGCCCTCGTTTTTCAACAAAATGGCGGCGGACAGTCCGGCAATGCCTGAACCAATGACCGCAATCCGGCGTATAGGCTGGGTGTGTGATGTGTCGTTGATCATGGTGAGATGGCGCATCCGATTTCCGTAGAACGATTGACCGCCTGAGCGGTTCCATTGAGAAAGACTAAGGGCGATCAGGGTATGACCCGAGAGCAACATTGGTTTACCAACATCTTGAGATGGTTCGACTCCCACGCCGGTTCGGATCACATCGACCCCCGTTCCCGGTCCTTCAACGTTATCAGGGTTCTGCCCTTTATATTCCTTCACCTGGCCTGCCTGCTCGCCTTCTACACCGGTGTCAGTCCGTTTGCGGCGGCGTTTGCCGTCGCCTTTTTCCTTTTGAGGATGTTCGCGATCACGGGCTTCTACCACCGCTATTTCGCCCACAAAACCTTTAAAACCAGTCGGGTTGCACAGTTCGTATTCGCGCTGCTCGGCGCCAGTGCCGCCCAAAGGGGGCCGCTCTGGTGGGCGGCCCATCATCGGCATCATCACCAACATTCCGATCAGCCCGACGACCTGCATTCGCCCCATCACGGCGGGTTCTGGTGGGCGCACATGGGGTGGTTCACTTGTGACGCGGGTTTTGCCATGAACGAACGCCGCGTACGCGACTGGATGAAGTACCCGGAGCTGCGGTTTATCAACCGTTTCGACTCGCTGGTGCCGGCCGCCGCAGCGGCAGCGATCTATGCGACCGGCGAACTCCTGGCCGCCTATGCGCCGGCACTGGGCACCAACGGCCTTCAGCTTCTGGTCTGGGGCTTTTTCATTTCGACGGTGGTGCTGTTTCACGCCACCGTATCGATAAATTCCCTGTCTCATGTCTGGGGTAAGCGCCGTTTTGAGACCGACGACGACAGCCGGAACAACTTCTGGCTCGCGCTGATCACGCTCGGCGAAGGCTGGCATAACAACCATCATCGCTGGCCACAGTCGGTTCGTCAGGGCTTTCGCTGGTACGAAATCGACATCACCTGGTACGGCCTCTGGCTACTGGCCAAACTCGGCATTATCTGGGATCTGAATCCCATCCCCCGACACATTCAGGAAGAAACCCGCCAACGCGATGCGATGAGGAGGAACAGGGCATGACATCCGCCTCTGTGATTGAAATGGCCAACCGTCACACGGCGGTTCAAGCGACCCTTGAGCGCTTCAAGGCGTTGTTTAACGAGCTGGACGCCGGAAACCTGGGCAAACTGCGTAACGTTTATGCCGAAGACGTACGGTTTCAGGACCCCCTCGGCAAGGTGTCGGGCCTGAACGCCCTGACACGGTATTTCGGGGATGCCTACCAGAACGTGATTTCATGCCGGTTCGAATTCGGCGAACCGGTGATCGACGGCAAGCATGTCGCATTGCCGTGGATCATGACGTTGCGGCACAAACGCATCTCGCGGGGACGCCGTATCACCGTGGACGGCATCAGCCATCTGGAGATCCGCGACGGTCTGGTCACTTTTCATCGCGACTATTTCGATGCGGGCCAGTTGCTGTATGAAAACCTCCCCGCCCTTGGCCGGATCATCCGCTGGATCAAAGGACACGCGGGATGAACGATCGTCTGAACGCCAATTCCACCGTCTGGATTACCGGCGCAAGCTCCGGCATCGGCGAAGCGCTGGCCCGGTCGCTGGTGCGGGGCGGGCATCGGCTTGTGGTTACCGGTCGGCGGCAGGCACCGCTTGAGGCTCTGAGCCAGCTGGCCCCGGAGCGCGTGAAAGTGGCCGTGGCCGATACCACCAACCGGGACGAGCTGGCCCGGATTGCCGGTGATCTGGACGCCTTTGGGCCGCTCAACATGGCCGTTCTCAACGCCGGTACCTGCGCGTACGTAGACGTCGCCGAATACGACAGCGTGGTGATCGAACGGAATATTGTCACCAACCTCCTGGGCACGGCCCGTTCACTCGACATCGCCCTGCCCGCCCTGCGCAGAGCCCGGGCCCAGGGCGCGCCGGCAACGCTGGTGATCGTCAGCTCGTCGGCCTGGTGGTTTCCCTTCGGGCGTGCCGAGGGCTACGGCGCCTCCAAAGCGGCGCTCACCTACCTGGGCCATGCCCTGCGCGCCGATCTCGCCGCCGAAGGCATTGATGTGGTGGTGGTCTCGCCCGGTTTCGTGAAAACCCCGCTGACCGACCAGAACGATTTTCCGATGCCTTTCCGGATTTCTGCCGAGGATGCCGCTGAGCGTATTGTCAGTGGCCTGGCCCGCGGCCACAACGAGATTTCCTTTCCCAAGCGGTTCACCTGGCTGCTGAAAGCCCTGTCCGCTATGCCACAACCACTGATCGACCGGCTCGCCGCGCGCATGGCGCGGACCAGCCCTGCCACACAGGAACACACGGAATGACTGAACCTGGTCAGCGTATTGCGGTCGTCGGCGCTGGAATTTCCGGCCTCACCGCCGCGTGGATTCTGTCCGAACAGCACGATGTCCACCTTTTCGAGGCCAATCACTACGCCGGCGGCCATACCAACACCGAGCGTGTCGAAGCCGGCGGCCATGTCTGGCCGGTCAACACTGGTTTCATCGTGTTCAACGACTGGACCTACCCGAATTTCATCAAGTTGATGGATCGGCTCGGCGTGGCCTCGGAAGTGAGCGACATGAGTTTCAGCGTCGACTGCCGCGCCACCGGCCTGCAATACAACGGCACCAACCTGAACACCCTGTTTGCCCAGCGCCGGAACCTCCTGAATCTGCCGTTTTTGCGAATGATCCGGGAAATCCTGCGGTTCAATCGGGAAACCCGCCGGGACCTCGCGGAGAACCGCATTCCGGATGAGGAAACCCTGGGCGCTTACCTGAACCGAAACGGTTACTCGCTGTATTTCCGGCGGTTTTACATCGTACCGATGGGCGCCGCCATCTGGTCAGCGCCGGAGATCGTGTTGGAGCAGTTTCCGGTACGGTTCTTTCTGCAGTTCTTCAACAACCACGGCATGCTGTCGGTGGATGACCGGCCAACCTGGCGGGTTATCTCAGGTGGCTCGGCGGAATATGTGCGCAAGATGATGGTGCGGCTGGGCGACCGGACTCACCTGAACAGTCCGGTTGATGCCATTCAACGCACAACGGACGGCGTGATCCTGACGGTCAACGGTCAGCAGCACCGGTTTGATCAGGTGGTTCTGGCCTGCCACAGCGATCAGGCGCTGGCGATGCTCGCCGACCCCACAGATCAGGAGCGCAGCGTACTGGGGGCCATCGGCTACCAGAATAACGACGTGGTTCTGCATACCGATGCCAGCGTGTTGCCCTCGAACCGGAGGGCCTGGGCGGCGTGGAACTATTATATTCCGACCCACAGCACTGAACCGGTTTCGGTCACCTACAACATGAACATTCTGCAGAATTTCAGGCAGGCGCCGGAGACCTTCTGCGTCACGCTGAACCGGTCCCGGGACATAGATCCCGGGAAAGTCATCAAACGCTTCGACTACGCCCATCCGGTATTTACCCTTGAGGCGGTCGCGGCCCAGCAGCGCTACGAAGACATCGGCAACCGGAACCGGACCCATTTCTGTGGCGCCTATTGGTTCAATGGGTTCCACGAAGACGGGGTGCGCAGTGCGTTGCGGGTTACCCGGGCTTTTGGCATGGAGCTGTAAGATGGATTCCCAGTGGCTTGCAGGACGTGTCCGACATCGCCGGCTGGCACCGGTCCGGCATCAGTTCGATTACGCGACCGGCATGCTGGCCCTGGATGTGGATGAATGGCATCGCATCGGTCGTCTCAGTCCGCTTCTGTCCGTGGAGCGGTTCAACTGGCTGTCACTGTGCCGCCGCGATTACTTTCAGCCGGAGGCTGGTGAGCTGTCGGCGGCGGTGCGCACCTACGTTGAGCGGGCGACCGGCTGGTACCCCGATGGCACGGTACAGATGCTCACCCATCCCCGCTATGCCGGCTACGTGTTCAATCCGGTCAGTTTCTATTTCTGCTATGGCGCCGGACAGTCACCGGATTCCGGTGCCGTGCCTCCGGTGATCCTGGCGCAGATCACCAACACGCCCTGGCACCAACGCCACAC
>JBPEXU010000038.1:0-3908 GCA_052031225.1 Marinobacter sp.
CAATGAACTGGCGGGCATCCTGTCGGTGATTGACCTGAAAAGCCCGGACGAAGACAACCGCCTGGCCGCCGCCCGCGCGCTTCGGGGCAGTGTGGGCGATGACCTGGCCCAGCGCCTGCCGGAGCTGATTGCCGCAGAACCCAGCGCGCCGGTGCAGCAGGCCCTGACCGAAGCCCTGGCGATCTACCAGGTGGCGGAGCAGGGGGATGTGGCCGCCGTCGCCACCCTGTCCGGCAGCCTCAACGCCCAGGCCCGTGCCGCCTTGCAGAACGCAGTGCGCGGCGATGATCCGGCTCTGGCGGCCGCCGCAGCCAAGGCGCTGGACAGCATCGAACAGAAACTCAAACTCAACCGCGCCGCCGAAACCCTGTACTTCGGGCTCTCTCTCGGCTCGGTCCTGGTGCTGGCGGCCATTGGCCTGGCCATCACCTTTGGTGTGATGGGCGTGATCAACATGGCGCACGGCGAGCTGATCATGCTCGGCGCCTACACCACCTGGGGCATGCAACAGTTGCTGCCGGGGCAGCCGGGCCTGGCGCTGATCCTGTCCATTCCCGCCGGATTCCTGGTGGCGGCCCTGGCCGGCATTGCCATCGAGCGCACGGTGATCCAGCACCTCAAGGGCCGGCCGCTGGAAACTCTGCTCGCCACCTTTGGCGTCAGCCTGATTTTGCAGCAGCTGGTGCGCACCGTGATTTCGCCCCTGAACCGCACGGTGGTCACGCCGGAGTGGATGAGCGGATCGGTCATGATCAACGAAGCCCTGTCACTGACCCTGAATCGCCTGTACGTCATCGGCTTCGCCCTGGTGGTGTTTGCCGCGCTGATGCTGATTATGCGCCGCACCCGGCTCGGGCTGGACGTACGCGCCGTGACCCAGAACCGGGCCATGGCCCGCTCCATGGGCATCAAGGCCACCCGGGTCGACATCCTGACCTTTGGCCTGGGCTCCGGCGTCGCCGGCCTGGCTGGCGTCGCGTTGTCGCAGATCACCAACGTCGGCCCCAATCTGGGCCAGAGCTACATCATCGATTCCTTCATGGTGGTGGTGTTCGGTGGCGTCGGCAACCTGTGGGGCACGCTGCTGGCGGGGCTGTCACTGGGCACCATCAACCAGCTGCTGGAGCCCTGGGCCGGCGCAGTTCTGGCCAAGATCCTGGTGCTGGTACTGATCATTCTTTTCATTCAGAAACGGCCGCGCGGGCTCTTCCCGCAAAAAGGCCGGGCGGCGGAGGGCTGAGGTATGTGGTTAACAAGACCCTTGCAGGAGCGCTCCACCCAGATGTTTCTCGGCGTGCTGTTTGCGGCCCTGATCGTGGTCACGGCGCTGCATCTGCTGATGCCGCAGGACAGCGCCCTGTACGTCAGCGCCTACACGGTGACGCTACTGGGCAAGTATCTGTGTTACGCCCTGCTGGCGGTGGCGGTGGATCTGGTCTGGGGTTACCTGGGTATCCTCAGCCTGGGCCATGGCGCCTTCTTCGCCCTGGGCGGCTATGCCATGGGTATGTACCTGATGCGCCAGATCGGTGATCGCGGCGTCTACGGCGACCCGATCCTGCCGGACTTCATGGTGTTCCTGAACTGGGACACGCTGCCCTGGTACTGGCACGGTTTCGACATGGCCTGGTTCGCCTTCCTCATGGTGCTGCTGGCGCCGGGTCTGCTGGCGCTGGTGTTCGGCTTCCTGGCATTCCGCTCCCGGGTGACCGGGGTGTACCTGTCCATCATCACCCAGGCACTTACCTTCGCCCTGATGTTGGCGTTCTTCCGCAATGAAATGGGCTTTGGCGGCAACAACGGCCTGACCGATTTCAAGGACATCCTCGGCTTCGACCTGCGTACCGACGCCACTCGCCTCGGCCTGTTCCTGGCCACCGGCATCGCTCTGGCCATCGGCTACGTGATCTGCCGGGGCATCGTCACCAGTAAGCTCGGTCGGGTGAGCGTGGCCTGCCGCGACGCCGAAGCCCGCACCCGTTTTCTGGGTTACCGGGTCGAGCGGGTACAACTGTTTGTGTTCGTGGTGTCCGCCATGCTGGCCGGGGTCGCCGGGGCGCTGTACGTGCCGCAAGTGGGGATCATCAACCCGAGCGAATTCTCGCCGTTGTTTTCCATTGAGATTGTGGTCTGGGTTGCCCTCGGTGGCCGCGCCACCCTGTACGGGGCGGTCATCGGGGCGCTGCTGGTGAACTACGCCAAGACCGTGTTCACCGGCATCCTGCCGGACGCCTGGCTGTTCGCCCTCGGCGGCCTGTTTGTGCTGGTCACCGTGTTCCTGCCCAAGGGCATCGCCGGCCTGCTGGCACGCCGGCAAACCCCGGCGCAGACCGACACCCCGACCGCGCAGGAGGCCACCGCATGAGCATTTTCCAGCAACTCACCCAGCGCGATAAGGTGTTCGAGTTCCTGGCGCCCGTCCAGTCGCCGGTCGATGTCCGCCATGGCCCGATCCTGTATCTGGAAGACGTCAGCGTCAGCTTCGACGGTTTCAAAGCCATCAACAACCTCAACCTCACCATCGACGATGGTGAACTGCGCTGCATCATTGGCCCCAACGGCGCCGGCAAAACCACGATGATGGACATCATCACCGGCAAAACCCGCCCGGACACCGGCTCGGTGTGGTTCGGCAGCCGCCACAACCTGCTCACCCTGACCGAACCCGACATCGCGTCGCTCGGCATTGGTCGCAAGTTCCAGAAGCCCACCGTGTTCGAAGCCCTCACCGTGTTCGAGAACCTCGAACTGGCCATGGCCACCGACAAGCGGGTGCTGCCGACGCTCACCGCGGTGATGAAACCGGAGTACCGGGATCGCATCGACGAAGTGCTGGAGATGATCGGCCTGCGCAACCTTCGCGACGCCCTGGCCGGGATCTTGTCGCACGGCCAGAAACAGTGGCTGGAAATCGGCATGTTGTTGATGCAGAAGCCGCGCCTGCTGCTGGTGGACGAGCCGGTGGCCGGCATGACCGAACAGGAAATGGAACGCACCGCCGAACTGCTCACCAGCCTGGCCGGCAAGCAGTCCGTGGTGGTGGTCGAACACGACATGGGCTTTGTCCGTTCCATCGCCCGCAAAGTCACCGTGCTGCATCAGGGCAGCGTACTGGCCGAGGGCACCATGGACCAGGTCTCCAACCATCCGGATGTCATCAAGGTGTACCTCGGGGAGGAGGCGTGATGCTCAGAATCGACAAGCTCAACCAGTTCTACGGCGAAAGCCACACGCTCTGGGATCTGGATCTGGACGTGCCCGAGGGCCAGTGCACCTGTGTGATGGGCCGCAACGGCGTCGGCAAGACCACCCTGATGAAATGCATCATGGGCGAGGAAGCGGTGACAAGCGGCAGCATCGAATTCGCCCACGACGTCGAACTCACCAACAAGAAAATCGAAGACCGCGCCCGCCTCGGCATCGGCTACGTGCCCCAGGGCCGGCAGATCTTCCCGCTGCTGACCGTGGAAGAAAACCTGCGCACCGGCCTGGCCGTGCGCGCTGACGGCAGCAAGAAAATCCCCGAACGGATCTACCAACTGTTCCCGGTACTGAAAGAAATGCGCCACCGGCGCGGCGGCGACCTGTCCGGCGGCCAACAGCAGCAACTGGCCATCGGGCGGGCGCTGGTGATCGAGCCGCGCCTGCTGATCCTCGACGAACCGGGCGAGGGCATCCAGCCCAACATCGTTGCTCAGATCGGTGACGTCATCCGCAAACTCATCGCCGAAGACGGCCTGACCGTGCTGCTGGTGGAGCAGAAACTTCCGTTCGCCCGCAAATACGCCGACCGCTTCGCCATCCTCGACCGTGGCCGCCGGGTGGCGGCGGGCGGCATTGCCGAGCTGTCCGACGAACTCATCCGACAACACCTGACCGTATGACCGCCTTCCAGACCATCCAGGCCA
>JBPEXU010000380.1:0-8244 GCA_052031225.1 Marinobacter sp.
GCGCGGGTGGGGCGCGGCCGCGGCCACGGGTTGTCCCCGATACATTTGTTTCCCGGTAGCTTCGGGCTGGTCGCCCGTCTCAATCCGGGCCAGCTCCGGAACCTGCGCTTTCAGCGTGCTCCAGACCCGTACCAGGTGGCTTGACCGGGTTTTCTGGGCATAGTCCGCCAGTTGCTGGGCCAGATTTTCTTCGGTCAGGTGCAGTTTGACGCCGAACTCGGTGTGGATCAGGCGCCGGCATTGATGGACCAACTTGAGTCGCACGGGGTCCAGCAGCCAGTTGCGATCAGATGCTAGGGTCGTCATGGTTTCGGCCTCGGAAAGGGTGTCACAGCTTGGTGCCCGCACAACCCGGGAAGGGGTGTGTGGCCTCCGACGGATGTGACGTTGCGAATTCCGTGCCGGAACCTGAGAGGGAGCGCCGGCTCATGCCGGTGCGAGGTTTGTGGGCCGTCCTCCTGCGCGGAAAGGCGCTTTCTGCGCCTGTTTTTGGTGCGTATCGGGTTGATTTTGCACTGTTTTGAGGAAGCCGGAGGGTCCGGCTCCGGCTTCCTTCCGGCGACTCAGTGGGCCTGATCCCAGTTGTCGCCAACACCGGCTTCCACCAGCAAGGGCACATCCAGTTCGGCGGCCGCCGACATGCGTTGGATCAGTCCGGCGCGAACCGCCTCCACCGCCGACTCGGCCACCTCGATGATGAGTTCGTCGTGCACCTGCAGCGTCATCCGGGCTTCGTCCGGGTGCTCGCGGGTCAGCCACTGGTCAACCTCGATCATCGCACGTTTGATGATGTCGGCGGCGGTGCCCTGCATCGGGGCGTTGATGGCCGTGCGCTCGGCCGCCTGTTGCAGCTGTTTGTTGCGGGCGTTGATGTCCGGCAGGTACAGGCGGCGGCCAAACAGGGTTTCCACGTAGCCGTCCTCGTGCGCCTGTTTGCGGATGTTGTCCATGTACCGGAGTACGCCCGGATAGCGCTCGAAATACCGGTCAATGTACTCCTGAGCCAGCTTGCGCTCGACCCCTAGCTGTCGGGCCAGACCGAAGGCGGACATACCGTAGATCAGCCCGAAGTTGATGGCTTTGGCGCTGCGGCGCTGATCGGCGCTGACCTCGTCCAGGGCAACGCCAAAGACCTCGGCGGCGGTGGCTTTGTGAATGTCCTCGCCCTGTTCGAACGCACTCAGCAGGCCCTGGTCTCCCGACAGGTGGGCCATGATCCTCAGTTCGATCTGGGAATAGTCCGCCGCCAGCAATTTGTAGCCCTCGGGCGCAATAAACGCCTGCCGGATGCGTCGGCCCTGCTCGCTGCGGATGGGGATGTTTTGCAGGTTGGGTTCTGACGATGACAGCCGGCCGGTGGCGGTGACCGCCTGGTGGTAGGAGGTGTGTACCCGCCCGGTGCGGTGATGGATCAGTTCCGGCAGGGTGTCGGTGTAGGTGGACTTCAGTTTGCTCAGGCTCCGATGTTCCAGAATCAGCCGCGGCAGCTCGTGCTCGTGGGCCAGTTCCTGCAGTACCGGTTCGGCGGTCGAGGGTGCGCCCTTGGGGGTTTTCTTGATCACCGGCAAGCCGAGCTTGTCGTAGAAAATCGCCTGCAGCTGTTTGGTCGAGCCCAGATTGAACGCTTCGCCGGCCACCTCGTGGGCCTGCTGCTCCAGCTCTGCCATGCGCTCGGCCAGTTCCTGGCTGTGGCGCTTCAGGGTGCTGGCGCTGATCAGGGTGCCACGCTGCTCCATCCGGGACAGGACCGGCACCAGTGGCAGGTCGATTTCCCGGTAGACACGCTCAAGCCTGCCGGTTTCTCTGAGCCGGGGGCTGAGGGCCTGGTGCAGGCGCAAGGTGATGTCGGCGTCCTCGGCGGCGTAAGGGCCGGCTTTGTCCAGATCGATCTGGTTGAAACTGAGCTGCTTGGCGCCCTTGCCGGCGATGGATTCGTAAGTGATCGTCTGCTCGTCCAGATAGACCCTTGCCAGGCTGTCCATGTCGTGACGGGTGGCCACCGAGTTGTAGACGTAGGATTCCAGCATGGTGTCCTCGGCGATCCCTTCCAGGTTGATGCCGTGGTTGGCCAGCACGTTTTTGTCGTACTTCAGGTTTTGTCCCACCTTGGCCTGGTTCGGGTCTTCCAGCAGCGGCTTGAGCTGGGCCAGCACCTGCTCCCGGTCGAGCTGTTCCGGCGCCCCCATGTAGTCGTGCGCCAGTGGCACGTAGGCGGCCTCACCCGGCTCGACGGCAAAAGAAACGCCGACGATTTCCGCGTCCATGTAACGCAGGCTGGTGGTTTCGGTGTCGAACGCGAACAGGCTGGATTGCTTCAGCCGTTGCAGCCACTGGTCCAGCTCGGCCTGGTCGGTAATCACACGGTAGCGGCGCTCTTTAGGCGCGGCGGAGGCGGCCGCCGGGGTGTCTTCGGGATGGCTGGCCGCGTCACGTTCCAGCTCCGCCACCCAGCTGCGGAATTCGTACTCCTTGAACAGCGCCAGCAGGGCCTCGTCGTCCTGTTCGCGCAAGCTCAGATCTTCCAGGCCGAACGCCAGCTCGACATCGGTTCGGATGGTGGCCAGTTCCCGGCTCAGCGGCAGGGTGTCTAAAGCCTCGCGCAGGTAGTCGCCGATCTTGCCTTTAATGTCGTCGGCGTGGGCCATTAGGTTGTCGAGGTTGTCGTAGGTCTGAAGCCACTTGACCGCGGTTTTCGGGCCGCACTTGTTGACGCCCGGAATGTTGTCCACCTTGTCGCCAACCAGGGCCAGATAGTCGATGATCTGCTCGGGAGCAACGCCGAATTTCTCGATCACGCCGTCCCGATCCATGCGGGTCTCGGTCATGGTATTGATCAGGGTAACGTGGTCGCTGACCAGTTGTGCCATGTCCTTATCGCCGGTCGAAATCACCACGTCAATGCCCTTGCTGGTGGCCTCGTGGGCCAGGGTGCCGATGACGTCGTCGGCCTCTACCTCGGGCACGATCAGCAGGGGCAGGCCCATGGCGCGGACAATGGCGTGGATGGGTTCGATCTGCACGGCCAGATCTTCGGGCATCGGCGGGCGGTTAGCCTTGTAGTCCTCGTACAGTTCATGCCGGAAGGTCTTGCCCTTGGCGTCGAACACCACCACCACCTTGGAGCCGGGGAAGTCCTGTTCCAGCCGCCGGAGCATGCTGATCACCCCCTTGATGGCCCCCGTCGGGTGATTCTTACTGTTGGTCAGCGGCGGCAGCGCGTGATAGGCGCGGAAAAGGTAAGAGGAACCGTCCACAAGGACCACGGGAGGGGTGTTTTTTTCGGTCATATCGACTGGCGTCCGGAAACTCGTTGAAGCGTGGATGGGCTTATGCAAACCTGTAGCTATATCAATGGACGAAAGGGTATCACGAAAATGAAACGAATCGCTGTCCCGGCGCTGGTGCTGGCCGGTTTTGTCACCGGCGCTGTGGCTCAGGAGCCGGGGACGCTGGATCAGGTGCCGGTGGAGACGCCGGAGCAGCCGGTGGTGGTATCCGATTACCAGCCGTCCGAGGAGGGGCCGCAGATCGTGATTCGCCCGGGCGAGGACGAAGTCTATTACGAGTACCGGGTAAATGGTGAGCTGATGGAGATCAAGGTGGTGCCGAAGGTGGGGCCTCCTTATTACCTGGTGCCTTCCGATGGCGGTGGCTGGATTCGCGATACCGAGTCCGATCTGCTGGTGCCCAGCTGGGTGTTGTTTCGCTGGTAACCGTCAGGTTATTAGTATGAACATTCTAATTTTTACCCGTAACTTGGAACCTGAGATCCAAGAAGGTCAGAGCAGTAAAGAGCAGTCTGCCGACCCGGAATATTCAGGAAACCAAGGAGTGTCATCATGGGTAAACTCAAGAGCTATCAGGAACAACTGCAGGAAATCGTCGAAAAGGGCATCAATGCGGCCGAAGAGCAGCAGAAGAAGCTGGCGGCCAAGCCGTTCGACTACGCCGAGAAGCTGGAATCCGAAGTGCGTGAATACAGCGTTAAGACCCTGCGCGAGCGTTACGACGGCTACAGCGAAAACCTGTTCGAGCAGCTGCGCAGTCTGAACAACCGGTTCAGCAACTTTGCGGCCGAGCTGGTCGCCAAGCTGGAAAAAGAAGCGGCCGAGGGCGCAGACGCGGTTTCTGAAGCAGCCGAAGAAGTTGCCGAAGCGGCTCAGGAAGCGAAGAAAGCGGTTGCCGACAAGAAGCCGGCTGCCCGTAAGACCGCAGCCCGCAAGACCACAGCCAAGAAGACCACGGCTTCTGCCTGATCCTCTGGCTGCCCGGGGGCGCTGAGCCTCCGAAACCCAAAAAAGGCGTCACGGTTCAGTGGCGCCTTTTTCGTGTCTGGGGTCAGTCGTCTTCGGGGGGATCCAGCGGCAGCGTGCGCTGCTTCTCGGTGATCCGCTCCAGCCGCTCAATGTCTTTGATGAAGGCCTCCCGGATGTCGCTCAGTTCCTGGCGCTGGCTGGTGATCTCCCGTTCGATGTCGCGGATCTGAGATTCCAGCCGCCGGATTTTTTCCAGTGTGGCGTCCGGAATGGTCTGGCCCGCCCGCTCCATATTGGCAGCCCGGCTTTGCTCATTGTCGAGCTGAGAGGAAATGACCGAAATGTTGCCCCGCTTGAGTTGAATCAGGCCTTCGAGTTCGCGGATTTTCCGGTGCATGGCTTTCACGGCCTGATCCGGATGGCTGTAACGCTTCAGAAGTTTTGCATCCTCCTGACGCTGCCGCTCCAGTTCCTGCTGCCGTTGTTTTTCGGCCTCGCGTGCGGCGATTTCCTCGGGAGTGGGGGCGGGCGGGATGGTCTCGATGACCCGCCCGGAGTTGCTGAGGATGTCGTAACCCCGCTTGACCGCGTCGTGGGGGATGGTGTTGCCAATGACCAGCTGACCGTTTTCGTCCGTGTAGCGATAGAGCTGAGCGGCTGCCGGGGCAGAGAGTCCCAGCGCAACCGATAGCAGCAGTGCCGAAGGCAGAAAGGTCGGGCGTTGGCTCATCAATCAGACTCCGTATTGGTCCCGATATCGGGCAACCGTCTCGGCGTGTCCGGCAAATTCCGGATGGGCCTCAAGATAGCTGAGTATCTGTTCCAAGCGTATGATGCTGACCACAGGAATGCCAAATTCCTGCTCAACTTCCTGAATGGCGGAGCGCTCGCCAGTGCCCTTTTCCTGCCGGTCCAGCGCAATCAGAACGCCCGCCGGTTCGGCCCCGGCGGTGCGGATCAGATCGATGGATTCGCGGATCGCGGTGCCGGCGGTAATGACGTCGTCGACAATCAGCACCTTACCCTGCAGCGGTGCGCCCACCAGATTGCCGCCCTCGCCATGATCTTTCTTCTCTTTGCGATTGAACGCAAACGGTTTGCTGTTACCGTCTGTAGCCAGTGCCATGGCGGTGACCGTAGCCAACGGAATGCCCTTATAGGCAGGTCCGAAAATGATGTCATAATCCAGCCCGCTGCGGGCGATCGCGGCGGCGTAGGCTTTGCTCAGCTGAACCAGGTCGTCGCCGGTGTTGAACAGCCCGGCGTTGAAAAAGTAGGGGCTGGTGCGCCCGGATTTGAGCGTGAATTGGCCAAAACGCAGTACGTTCCGGCGGATGGCAAATTCGATGAAATCTCGCTGATAGTCGTGCATGACAAGGCTTCTGGCGGGTGCGGTTCTTTTAATAGTGCGTAAAAACGGTATCATACACACAAACCGAATCAGGGAACACGTATGCGGGTAGTATCAATCAGCGTCAATGGCCTGGCTCAGGCCGTTGAGAAGGGCTTTTTTGACTGGCTGGCCGGGCAGGATGCCGACGTGGTCTGTGTTCAGGATCACCGCATGCGAGCCTACGAGATTGAAGACTACAATCTCATCCCTGAAGGCTACGAAGCCTACTTCATCGACGGCGAGAAGAACGAAGACGGCGGTGTCGGGATTTACACCCGACATTTCCCGAAAGCCATCATGTACGGGTTTGCCAACGAGCAGGCCGACCGCGAGGGCCGGTTCATTCAGGCCGACTTCGACAAGGTGTCGGTGGCCTGTGTGCTGGCGCCCTGTGCCCTTGGGCGTGAAGAAGAACTGCTGGGCGAAGACGATCTGACGGTTCTGGACCACAAAGACGAGTTCATGGATGCATTCATTCTGCACATGCAGAAGACCCTGCGTAAGCGTCGTCAGTTCATCTTCTGCGCCAACCTGCAGACCGCGCACCATGTGACCGATGCCAGCCCGCTGTACCACAAACACGATTTTTCCGGATTTCTGCCCCATGAACGTGCGGGGTTGGACCGGCTGTTCGACGACATGGGCTGTGTTGACGCTTTCCGGGAAATCAACAAGCAGAGCAATCAGTTTACCTGGTGGCCGGAGCAGGCCCAGGGTCGGCGCAACGCGGGCATTCGGGTGGACTATCAGCTGCTGACGCCGGGTATCCGCAAAACCATTCTGGATGGCTGGATCGACGACAGCACCCGGTTCTCCGATCACGCGCCGGTGATCATGGATTACGACATCGAGATCGGGTTTTAAGTTCTGGTTCTGGGGAAGGTCGCCATCACGACACCCCTCCCCAGAACCGCGACGAGCACATCCATGTGCGCTTGTTTCCGGCCATCCATGGCCTCCAACCTTCCGGGAAAGGCGCGTCGCAATGGCGTCCCAGGGCGTTGCTTAGCTTTCCAGCGCTGCTTTCTGAATCTCAAATAGCCGTTCAATACCCTGCTTCGCCAGGGTCAGCATGCTGTCCAGTTCGGCCTGATCAAAGGGCGCGCCTTCGGCGGTGCCCTGAATCTCAATGAAGCCGCCCCGATCGGTCATGATCACGTTCATGTCGGTTTCGGCCTCGGAGTCTTCCGGGTAGTCCAGATCGACCACCGGCGTGCCCCGGTAAACCCCCACCGACAGCGCCGCGACCATCTGCTTGAGCGGCGACTTCTTCAGCCGTTTTTCCGCCACCAGATAGTTGAGGGCGTCGACCAGGGCCACGCAGCCACCGGTAATGGCGGCGGTGCGGGTGCCACCATCGGCCTGGATGACGTCGCAATCGACGGTGATGGTGTGTTCGCCCAGGGCTTCCAGATCCACCGCGGCGCGCAGCGAGCGGCCGATCAGTCGCTGGATCTCCACGGTGCGGCCACCCTGTTTGCCTCGGGCCGCTTCCCGGCCCATGCGGCTGCCGGTGGAGCGGGGCAGCATGCCGTATTCGGCCGTGATCCAGCCTTTACCCTCACCGCGCAGGAATGGCGGCACCTTGTTTTCGACGGAGGCGGTGCAGATCACTTTGGTGTCGCCAAACTCCACCAGCACGGAGCCTTCCGCGTGACGGGTGTAGTGTCGGGTGATTCGAACGTCTCTCGGTTGTTCGGGCGTTCTGCCGCTTGGTCGCATAGTGTGTCCTGAAAGTTGCTGTGAGTGTCCGGACCGAGTCCGGGTGGGAAGAGTCAAGCCGCCGAGTATAACACGGCGCCCTGCCGGTTCGGGGGTTCCGGACACTGGCCGTTGGTGGGTTCGCCGCAATCCTGTCGAGCCTGTTAAACTCCCCGGATCAGCCAACACCGAGTGGAGACGATATGATCCGGAGTATGACCGCCTTTGCCCGCAAAGATGTCCGGGAAGACTGGGGTACCCTCACCTGTGAGATCCGTACGGTCAACCATCGTTATCTGGAACCCTCGTTCCGGTTGCCGGAGGCCTTCCGGGAGCTGGAAAACACCTTTCGGGAACAGCTGCGCAAGGGGCTGAAACGGGGCAAAGTGGACATATCGATGCGTCTGCAAGCGGTGGAAAGCGCGGCCCAGGGCTTCGACATCAATGAAGACGTTGCCCACGCCGTCAATGAGGCCGCCAATCACATCAACCGGATGCTCGACAATCCGGCCCACATCAACGCCCTGGATATCCTGCGCTGGCCGGGGGTGCTGTCGGTGCCAGAGCAGGATTACAGCGACGCCAAGGCGGCGGCCGCTGCTTTGTTCCAGGACACCCTGACCGAACTGATCCGCGTGCGCGAGCGCGAGGGCGAGCGGCTGCGCCCGCTGTTCGACGAGCGTCTGGCCACCATGCGTGAGCGGGTCGCGGAGGTTCGGGCAAAGCTGCCGGACTTGCTGAGCGCCCAGGAACAGATGCTGCGCGAACGGTTTGAAAAAGCCAAAGTGGAGCTGGACCCGGACCGGCTGGCGCAGGAAATGGTCATGCTCGCCCAGAAAAGCGATGTCGCCGAAGAGCTGGACCGCCTGGAGGCGCACATCGGCGAAGTCTCCG
>JBPEXU010000381.1:0-2348 GCA_052031225.1 Marinobacter sp.
ATCGGCCTGCGCAATCGGGATGCGCTCTGGAGCGTGCTGGACCGCCATCCCCAGGTAAAGCTGGTGCTCTGGGGCCATGTGCATCAGGAGCATGAAAGCGCCCGGGCGGATGTGACCCTGCTTGCCACACCGTCCACCTGCATTCAGTTCACCGCCGGCTCCGCCAAGTTTGCGGTGGAACCGCTGGCGCCCGGCTATCGCTGGATCGAACTCGAATCCGACGGCGCTTTTCGCACCGAAGTGCGGCGGGCCGAGGGCTTCGAGTTCGATCTGGACGAAAACAGCACCGGCTACTGAGCCGCCACATCCTGCTCCGGCGACGGTGACCGGAGGCCGGTGCGCAGGTGCCGGGCCGCCGCGACCATGGCCTGCAACGCCGGAATCACTTCCTGCCACTGGCGGGTTTTCAGACCGCAGTCCGGATTGATCCACAGGCGCTCGCTGGGGATGCGCTCCGCGGCTTTTTCGATCAACCGCACCATGGCCTCCTGCGCCGGCACATTCGGCGAGTGAATGTCGTACACGCCGGGCCCGAGGTCGTTGGGGTAGGCAAAATCCTTGAAGGCATCGAGCAGCTCCATATCGGAACGGGACGTTTCGATGGTGATGACGTCGGCGTCCATGCGGGCGATCGCGTCCAGGATGTCGTTGAACTCCGAATAACACATATGAGTGTGGATCTGGGTGGTGTCTCGGACGCCATTGGCGCTGATCCGGAACGCCTCGATCGCCCAGTCCAGGTAGTTCTGCCAGTCCGACCGGCGCAGCGGCAGGCCCTCCCGAAGCGCCGCCTCATCGATCTGGATGATCCGGACCCCGGCCCGCTCCAGGTCGAGCACTTCGTCGCGGATGGCCAGGGCCAGTTGCAGGCAGGTTTCCCGCCGGGGCTGATCGTCCCGGACAAAGGACCAGTTCAGCATCGTGACCGGTCCGGTCAGCATGCCTTTGACCGGCTTGTCGGTCAGGGACTGGGCGAAACGAATCCAGTCCACGGTCATGGCTTTCGGTCGCGATACGTCGCCGTACAGAATGGGCGGTTTGACGCACCGGGAGCCGTACGACTGAACCCAGCCAAACCGGCTGATGATAAACCCGTCCAGCTGTTCACCGAAATACTCAACCATGTCGTTGCGTTCCGCCTCCCCGTGCACCAGCACGTCCAGGCCCAGGGCCTCCTGTTGGCGAATGCAGTGCGTGATTTCCTGCTCGATAAAGCTCCGGTATTCGGCCTCGGTCAGATCGCCTCTGCGATACTGTTGGCGTGCGCGGCGAATCTCGGGTGTCTGCGGGAAGGAGCCGATGGTGGTGGTGGGAAAGGCCGGCAGCGCCAATTCGGCCTGTTGCTGGCGGATTCGCTCGGAAAAATCACTGTGTCGCTCACCCCACGTCGCATCCAGTTGGCTGACTGCGGCCCGAACCTGCGGGGCGTTCACCCGGGGAGAGTGTCGCCGCCCGGCAACGGCCTGGCGATTGGCGGTCAGTTCGTTGACAACGGCATCCCGGCCATCGATGAGGGCTCGCGACAGCGTCGTCAGTTCGGCCAGTTTCTGACGGGCAAACGCGAGCCAGGTCCGCACTTCCGGATCCAGATCGGTTTCGGTGGCCAGATCCACCGGCACGTGCAGCAGGGAGCAGGAGGGCGCGAGCCACAGCCGCTGGCCCAGGCGTTGGTGCACCGGCTCGAGCCAGTCCAGGGTCTGGTTGAGATCGGTGGTCCAAACGTTCCGGCCGTTGACCACGCCCAAAGACAGGACTTTATGGGGCGGCAGCCAGTCCACCACTCGGGCGACTTCTGGACGAGCGCTGACGGCGTCCAGATGCAGGCCAGCGACCGGCAAGTCACACGCCAGCCGGAGATTCTCCCGGAGCTCGCCGAAGTAGGTCGTCAGCAGGAGTCTGGGGCGCGTCGCTTTCAGCTGGTGATAGGCGAGGTCAAAGGCGTGGCGCCAGTCACTGTCGAGTTCCGTCACCAGTGCCGGCTCATCCACCTGCACCCAATCGATGCCGGCATCCGCCATCCGCTCCAGCAGCTCGCCATAAACCGACAGCAGATTGTCCAGCAGGCCCAGGCGATCACTGCCATCTTTGGCTTTGCCCAGCCAGAGATAGGTGACCGGGCCAATAATGACCGGCTTGGCGGCCAGCCCCAGGCTGCGGGCTTCCTCGATCTGCGTGAGGATTCGGTCGGCGTTGAGCCGGAAACGGGTGTCGCGCCGGAACTCCGGGACAATGTAGTGGTAGTTGCTGTCAAACCATTTGGTCATTTCGCCGGCTTGCACACCGCAGCAGGGGGCATCGTTCGCACCCCGGCCCCGGGCGGCCCGGAAATAGCGGTCAAGCTCGGTACC
>JBPEXU010000382.1:0-2016 GCA_052031225.1 Marinobacter sp.
CACCATGCCCCGGGGCAGCACCAGCGGGCGACCGGTGTGGCCGAGCGCCACCCGGGCAATCACGCCCAGGATCAGGCAGCCGATCGCCCCGGTGCCGGCGGCGTGGCTCCAGGCCGTGGCGGGCAGGCCGGCCAGCAGCGAACCGGCGAGCAGGAACAGGGCGATGGGGACCCACAGGATCGACAGGTGCAGGATCCACAGCAGCGGTTCCTGACGCACCCGCCAGCCGCGCCAGCCCGCGAGCCGGACCAGCATCAGGGCGCCGGCAATCAGCGCCAGCGCCGCGGTGGCCTGGGGCCAGCCGGCGACCAGGGTCGCCAGCAGCAGAATCATGCTGGCCAGAGTGAGCATGTCCAGTCTCGGGCGGATGACCACCACGCTGGCGTCCAGGCCGCGCTGGCGCAACCAGCCTGCGGAGAACGCCGGGGTGATCCGGCCGCCGATGATGCCAATCAGCGCCATCGCCATAATCAGGGCGCCGTGGCTGTAGCTTATTTGCTGGCGGGTGAGAAAGCCGAGCTGCATCAGCCAGAGCAGGCCGAGAACCAGCAGGATCATCAGCTGGCGCGGCTGGCGGGCGTGCCAGATGCGCCAGCCGGCGTCGAGCATGACCAGCGGCAGGAACGCCAGGTTGACGCCCTGAACCAGCCAGTCCGGCAGGCCGGCGCCGAAGGTGATCAGCACACGCCCGGCGAGCCAGATGCCCCACAGCCCGAGCAGGCGAAGGCCCTGGGTTCGGTCGGTCTGGGTCCAGACGCAGACCGCGGTCAGCAGGAAGCCGGCAATCGCCGCCGAGAGAAAACCAAACAGCATTTCATGCTGGTGCCAGAGCAATCCGGGCAGCGCCAGCGGCAGTTGGATGGCGCCGCTGACCTGCAGCACCCAAAGCGGCACGGACGCCAGCGCCAGCACCGCCAGCGACAGGAAAAAGATCCGGAACGGGTAACTGAACAGCTGGCGGAGGCTGGCGGAGCGATCAGCGGTATCGGTCGGGATGGCCTGCATCGGGCTCTCCATATAACATGTATTCGCAGTGTATATTAACGAGGCGGCCTTTCCGTGACCATACCCCGAACCGGGTAGTTGTGCGTACAATGCAGCCATCACGTTGATTCGGAAGGAAAACCTCTATGACTGCCTACCTGATGCTGAAGCATCTGCATATGACCGCCGCGTATCTGACGGTCACCCTGTTTGCGCTGCGCTTGCTGCTGGACGCGGTGGGCCGGCCGGGGTGGCGCCAGACGGCGCTGCGCTGGATTCCCCACGCCAACGATACGGTGCTGTTGTCGGCTGCCATTGGGCTGTTGTTGGTGACCCCATGGATGCCGTTTGTTCACGGTTGGTTGACCGCCAAGGTTGTGCTGTTGCTGGGCTATATCGCCGCCGGCCTGGTGGCGCTGAGAACCACGGTCCGGGTGCCGGTTCGTGTGGCGGCGGCGATTCTGGCACTGCTGCAGGTGGCGACCATTTTCCACCTGGCGATGACCAAACCGGCGTTAGCCTGACCCGGATCAGGACCGGTTCCGGGTCACGTGCTCGGTCAACGCCTGCAGCTGCGCCCGCACTTCCCGCAGCTGACGGGCGATTTCATCCCGTTCGTCGTGGGCTTCCTTGGCCTGTTTGGCGTTCTGCTCCTCGCCCATCACCTCAAGGATGGCGCCGATCATCATGTTCAGGAACACGAACGCGGTCAGGAAGATGAAGGTCAGGTAGTACAGCCAGCTCAGGGGATACTGTTCCATGGTGGCGTACATGACGTCGGTCCAGTCTTCGAAGGTGGCGACCCGGAACAGGGTCAGCATGGAGATGGCGACGTCGCCCCAGAGTTCCTCGTCCACCTCGGCAAAGAACATCGCGCCCATGGCGGCGTAGATGTAGAAGATGATGAACATCAGCAGCGCGATGTAGCCCATGCGCGGGATGGCCTTGAGCAACGAGTTGATGAGAAAACGCAGCTCGGGCACCACCGAGACCAGTCGCAGTACCCGGAACACCCGGAGCAGCCGGCCGAGC
>JBPEXU010000383.1:0-18610 GCA_052031225.1 Marinobacter sp.
GTCGGCATATGCAGCGGGCTGTTTATCCACGCGACGCTGTCGGCGCTGGGTATCTCGCTCCTGCTGGTGGAGACGGCCTGGGCCTTCGCACTGTTGAAATGGGCCGGTGCCTTGTACCTGATCTGGCTGGGCATCGGCTCGCTGCGCCAGGCGTTTGAACGTAACCCGGAGGCCGCAAGCGCGCCGGTCGCGCAGTCCAACGGGCGCCGGGTGCGCCTGCGGGTAGCCTTCCGGGAAGGCGTATTGTCGAACCTGCTCAATCCCAAGACCGCGCTGTTCTACATGGCCTTGCTGCCTCAGTTCATTGATCCGGCCGGCGATCCGTTCCGGCAGTCACTGATGCTGGCCGCGTTCCATTTCGTGCTGGCGATGGTCTGGCAATGCGGGCTGGCCTGGCTGGTGGTGCGTGTCCGGGGGTCCCGGGTCGGTGTCCGGGTCAAACAGGCGCTGAATCTGCTGACCGGCGGTTTTTTTGTCGCGATCGGGGCGAAGCTGGCAGCCACTTGAGCGGGGAGGTCAGAGAGAAGTCGGTCAATAATCGACGGCCAACAAAAAAGGGAAGCCCGGGCTTCCCTTTGTTCGTTCCGGCACAAGCCTGGCTTCGCCGGTGCAGCGCTGGCTCAGCGCTCCAGGTACTGCAGCTTGTTCGGCTTGCCGTCCCACTCTTCGGCGTCCGGCAGCGGGTCTTTCTTCTCGGTGATGTTCGGCCACTTCTGCGCCAGCTCGGCGTTGATTTCCACGAACTGGACCTGATCCGCCGGCAGTTCGTCTTCCGAGAAAATGGCCTCGGCCGGGCACTCGGGCTCACACAGGGCGCAATCGATGCACTCGTCCGGGTCGATTACCAGAAAGTTCGGGCCTTCGTAGAAACAGTCTACCGGGCAGACTTCCACGCAGTCGGTGTATTTGCACTTGATGCAGTTATCAGTAACGATAAACGCCATAGTCAGGTCCCTGGTCTTGTGGAGTGGTCAATCTCATCAGGAGCGCAGATGCAGCAAGGCCCCCACTTATAATTTGGTGCGCGATATTGTAGGGAGCGTCTCTCCCGGCGGCAAGCGTTGGCCCGCTATATCCTTATTACCCAGATCAATTTTTTCGCACTTTTCCCGCTAGTTTCCGAGCATTTCCTTTAACTCGTAGAGCCGGTTCAGAGCTTCGCGTGGGCTCAGGCCGTCCACATCCAGAGCCTGCAAGGCTTCTTCCACCGGGCTGGGCTCCAGGCTGGCGAACATGTCGGCCTGCAGTACCGGCTCCCGGGGGGCGGAAGTGGCCGGGCGTGGTGGCTCGGGTTGCCGGCCGCTCTGGGGCGTGATCGGTGCGGCCGGGGTCGCACTGCCTTCCAAATGGGCCAGTTGAGCCTTGGCGTTGCGAATCACTTCCTGGGGCACGCCCGCCAGTTTCGCCACTTGCAGGCCGTAACTCTGGCTGGCCGGGCCATCGTGGACGTTGTGCAGGAACACGATGTTGTCGTCGTGCTCGGTGGCGGTCAGATGCACGTTGACCGCGTGTTCGAGCTCGTCCGCCAATTGGGTCAGCTCGAAATAATGGGTGGCGAACAGGGTGTAGCAGCGGATCTCCCGGGCCAGATGCTCGGCCGTTGCCCACGCCAGCGACAGGCCATCGAAGGTGCTGGTGCCCCGGCCCACTTCGTCCATCAATACCAGGCTGTGCTCGGTGGCGTTGTGCAGAATGTTGGCGGTTTCGGTCATCTCCACCATGAAGGTGGAACGCCCACCGGCGATGTCGTCGGAGGAGCCCATGCGGGTGAAGATGCGGTCCACCGGCCCGAGCACCGCACGGTTGGCGGGCACGAAGCTGCCGGTGTAGGCGAGCAGGGCGATGAGCGCGGCCTGGCGCATGTAGGTCGATTTACCGCCCATGTTCGGGCCGGTGATCACCAGCATCCGGCGCTGGTCGTCCATCAGCAGGTCGTTGGGAACAAACGGCTCGTCCAGCAGCTGCTCGACCACCGGATGGCGGCCTTCCTCGATATCGAAGCCCGGAGTGTCGGTGAACTCGGGCGGTGCGAACCTCAGGGTGGTCGCCCGCTCGGCAAAGTTGCTCAGCACATCCAGCTCGGCCAGAGCCTGGGCCGCATCCTGCAACGGCGCCAGCTGCGCCGCGACGGTTTCCAGCAGCTCGTCGTACAGGGCTTTTTCCCGGGCCAGGGCGCGGCTCTTGGCACTCAGGGCCTTGTCTTCAAATTCTTTCAGCTCCGGGGTGATGAAGCGCTCGGCGTTTTTCAGGGTCTGGCGGCGAATGTAGTCCGCCGGTGCCTGGTCGGACTGGGCCCGGCTGATTTCGATGTAATAACCGTGCACCCGGTTGTAGCCCACCTTCAGGGTGCTGATGCCGGTGCGTTCCCGTTCCCGGGTTTCCACGTCCAGCAGGTACTGGCCGGCGTTTTCGCTGATGTTGCGAAGCTCATCCAGTTCGCTGTCGAAGCCTTCGCGGATGACCCCACCGTCGCGGATGACCACGGGCGGATTGTCGATGATCGCGCGCTCCAGCAGATCGGCCAGGTCCGGATACTCGCCGATGGTGGTGGCCAGCCGGACCACATGGGGGGAGTTGACCGGTTTCAGGGCGTCCTGAAGCTCCGGCAAGGCCTGGAAGGCGTCGCGCAGGCGTGCCAGATCCCGGGGCCGGGCCGAACGCAGCGCCACCCGGGCAAGGATGCGCTCGATATCGCCCACCTTCTTGAGCAGGTCGTGTACCGGTTCGTAGTGGAAGCCATCCAGCAGTGCCGACACGGCTTGCTGGCGCTGGCGGACCACCTCCACATCCCGCAGTGGTCGGTTCAGCCAGCGACGCAGTTCCCGGCCGCCCATCGCCGTGGCGGTGCGATCCATCACCCAGGCCAGGGTGTGTTCATGGCCGCCCATCAGGTTGGTGTCGATTTCCAGATTGCGGCGGCTGGTGGCGTCGAGGATTACCGCCTCTTCCCGCCGCTCCCGGGTCAGCTTGCGGATGTGGGGCAGGGCGGTGCGCTGGGTTTCCCGGGCATACTGAAGCAGGCAGCCGGCGGCGCAAATGGCCAGATGCAGATCCTCGCAGCCAAAGCCGGTGAGATCCCGAACCTGCAGCTGCTGGGTGATCAGACGGTGCGCGCTGTCGGCCTCAAACAGCCAGGGCCCTTGCCGGCGCACGCCGGTAAATCCTTCCAGAATCTCGCCGTACGGAAAATCCTCACTGACCAGAATCTCCGCCGGCCGAAGGCGCTGCAGCTCGCCCTGCAGGGCCTCCAGGTTTTCCAGTTCCGAGACCGCAAACCGACCGCTGGAAATGTCCAGTGAGGCAAAGCCAAACTGTTCCCGGTGGCTGTGGATGGCGACCAGCAGGTTGTCGCGCCGGTCTTCCAGAAAGGCGTCGTCGCTGAGGGTGCCCGGGGTGACGATACGAACCACCTTGCGCTCGACCGGCCCCTTGCTGGTGGCCGGATCGCCGACCTGCTCACAGATGGCGATGGATTGACCGGCCCGGACCAGACGGGCAATGTAGCTCTCAGCGGAATGGTAGGGCACGCCGGCCATCGGAATCGGATTGCCGCCGGACTGACCCCGTGCAGTCAGCGTGATGTCGAGAAACTCGGCCGCTTTCTTGGCGTCGTCGTAGAACAGCTCGTAGAAGTCTCCCATGCGGTAGAACACCAGCTCGTTGGGGTGTTCCCCTTTGATCTTCAGGTACTGCTGCATCATCGGGGTGTGCTTGGAGAGATCGGTCTGGGCTGCTGACATGGGCGATCCGGAAAATCCTGCTTTTGGATGGAGCGGTGAATTGTAAGAAAATAACGCCACGGATGAAACGCGTGTGGGAGCGATGGCGGCATAGCCAGGAGGCAAGTATGGAGGTAACGGATCGGGCGTTGACACAAGCTGGCGAACGTCTTGGGGGCCTGCTGGCCGGAGCCGGGCGCACCATCGCCACGGCGGAAAGCTGCACCGGTGGCTGGGTGGCCAAAACCCTGACTGACCGCGCCGGGTCATCGGCCTATGTGATGGCCGGGCTGGTGACCTACAGCAATCAGGCCAAGATCGAGCTGCTTGGAGTTGCGCCGGAGACGCTGGAACGGTTCGGCGCGGTCAGCGAACCGGTGGTGCGCGAGATGGTTGACGGCGCCGTCAGGGTGGCTGGGGTCGATGTTGCGGTGGCGATCAGTGGCGTGGCCGGGCCGGGCGGTGGCAGTGACGACAAGCCGGTGGGCACGGTCTGGTTCGCCTGGGGCACCGGGGGGGATCAGATCGAGGCCCGCAAACAGTGGTTCCCGGGCGATCGTGATCAGGTTCGCCGGGCCTCCGTCCTGTTCGCAGTGCAGGCGGTCACCGGTTTTGTGGAACAGACCTGGGGCAAAACCTGAGCGTGTTGCGAAAGGGGGTTGGTCTCCTTTCCGGCATGTGTTTTAATACTGTTCAAATATACAGGAGGTCTGCCAGGCGGTATCGCAGATCTCTCTTCAAACGTCGTTCCGGGGTTCCGGAAAATCAGAATTCGCCGTCGGTTGTGGGAAGTCGGGCCGGCGGCACAGGCGATTAGGGGTGTGACACTGATGGAAGACAACCGCAAGAAAGCATTGAGCGCAGCGTTGAGCCAGATTGAACGCCAGTTTGGCAAGGGCGCGGTGATGAAGATGGGCGATCAGCCACGGGAAGCCATTCCTGCGGTGTCCACCGGCTCGCTCGGATTGGATGTGGCGTTGGGCATCGGCGGTCTGCCTTACGGCCGGATTGTTGAAATCTACGGCCCGGAAAGCTCCGGTAAAACCACGCTGACCCTGCAAGTCATCGCAGAGGCCCAGAAGCAGGGCAAGACCTGCGCCTTCGTGGACGCCGAGCATGCGCTGGACCCGGTATACGCCGAAAAGCTGGGGGTTAATGTCGATGAGCTGCTGGTGTCCCAGCCGGATACCGGGGAGCAGGCACTGGAAATTGCCGACATGCTGGTCCGCTCCAATGCGGTGGATGTCATCATCGTCGACTCGGTGGCCGCCCTGACCCCGAAAGCGGAAATCGAAGGCGAAATGGGCGACAGCCACGTGGGTCTGCAGGCCCGGCTGATGTCCCAGGCGCTGCGAAAGCTGACCGGTAACGTCAAGCACGCCAACTGCCTGATGGTGTTCATCAACCAGATCCGGATGAAGATCGGGGTGATGTTCGGCTCGCCGGAAACCACCACCGGCGGTAACGCCCTCAAGTTCTACTCCTCCGTGCGCTTGGATATCCGCCGCATCGGCTCGGTGAAGGACGGCGACGAAGTGATTGGTAACGAAACCCGGGTGAAGGTCGTCAAGAACAAGGTGTCGCCACCGTTCAAGCAGGCGGAATTCCAGATCCTCTACGGCAAGGGCATTTACCACATGGCCGAAGTGCTCGATATGGGCGTGAAGGAAGGTTTTGTCGACAAATCCGGTGCCTGGTACGCCTACAACGGCGACAAAATTGGCCAGGGCAAGGCCAACGCCTGCAAGTTCCTGGAGGAACACCCGGAGATCGCCCACGAAATCGAAACCAAGGTGCGCGAAAAACTGATGCCACAGCCGGTCAAGAAAGACGCTGCCGGTGAGGTGTCAGAGACAGAGGCCAATGGCCAACTGCTGTGATCATGGTCAGCAGGAGCGTGGGCAGCGGCTTCTGATCGTTGCCCACGCCCCCTCGGCCAATACCCGCCGTTTGCGGGACGCGGTCGAGCAGGGCGCTCGCCACGACGACATCGAACAGGTGGCGGTGCGGGTACGACCGCCGCTGGAGGCCGGCCCCGAAGACGTTCTCTGGTGCGATGCCATCATTCTGGGTACCACGGAGAATCTGGGGTACATGAGTGGTGCCCTGAAGGATTTCTTCGATCGCAGTTATTACCCTTGTCTGGAGCAGACCCAGGGCTTGCCGTTTGCCTTTTACATCCGCGCCGGCCACGACGGCACCGGAACCCAGCGCGCGATTCAGAGCATCACCACGGGCTTGAGGTGGCGTCTGATTCAGCCCCCCCTGATCTGCCGGGGCGAGTACCGGCCAGAATTTGAAGCCCAGTGTCGGGAGTTGGGGTTGTACGTGGCCGCCAGTCTGGACGCCGGGCTGCTTTAGCTGGCGTAGCGGTTATAGAAGCCTTCAATCCGCGACAGGGCGTTGTCGACCGCACGGGAGTAACGTTTCTTGTCGAGGCAATAGCTGAACTGAATACTGACCCGGAAGCCGGCCTGGAAGGGCTGGCAATCCACGACCCGCGCACAGACCCGTGATTCGCGGATGTATTTGCCTTCGAAGTCCATAAACAATCGGGCGCCGACATCCACCGGGCGGGGGCAGAGCACCGCCATGCCGTAGCGGTTCAGGTCAAGACAGGTTACCGCCGTTGCGTTCTTGCCACGGCCAAAAAAGCCGCGCTCGCGCAACCGAACCTTCAGGCAGGAAGCCGGATAACGATCTTTGATTCTGCGATCAGCGGAACCATTCGCCATAGTTGTGCATCCATTGCGTGTCTTGTCGTTGTTGTCGTACCCGGACCTCGGCCGGGGAATGAAGTGTAGTTCCGGTCAGCCTGGGTGAAAATTGAACAAGCGTCGTTTTGTGACGCAGTTCTCGTGTTGCGTGGCGTCGTGGCACGGTCCTCGAATCTGCCGGATAGGCGCGACAGGCGCGGCCCCAGAATCTACAATGGGCGGCCAACGAGACACGACAACCCAGTCGGGAACCCGGCGAACACATTCACAGAGTATTCGGACCGTTACAGGAACACACCTTGAAGCCACTGCCTTTGCATCAGTTGTACAAAGCCTGCGTGCTGAAAGAACTGCCCTTCAAAACCACCCGGCAGCTCGAGCCGCTGGCGGAAATCGTCGGCCAGAACCGGGCCCAGGAAGCGGTGCGGTTTGCCCTGGCGATGCCTCATGGCGGCTACAACGTCTATGCCGTGGGCCGCAACGGTTTGGGCAAGCGGACCATGATGCTGCGTTATCTTGAGCATCACGTGGACACCGATCAGCAGAGTCACGACTGGTGTTACGTCGCCAACTTCGAGGAACCGCGCGTGCCACGGCTGCTCAAGTTGCCAGCCGGCAAGGGCAGCCAGCTCAAGCGGGACATGGAAAAACTGATCGCCCGGCTGGTCAAGGTGATTCCCCAGACCTTCGACAGCGACAGCTTCCTCGAGCGGGCCGAACAGCTCAAGAACGACTACGGCAAGCGTCAGGAAGACGAGCTGGAAAAAGTCGCGGCGCAGGCTCGGCGCAAAAAGATCAGTCTGACGGTGACCACGCCGGGAGGCTACCGCCTGGTGGCGATGAATGGTGATGAGCCGCACACCGCGGAATCGTTTCAGGCGCTGACGGAGGAGCAGCGGGATCGGTTTGAGGATGCCATCAACAAACTGGAGAAAAAGCTCCGCCAGGCGCTGCGAAAAATTGCCGATCTGGAGCAGGAATACGCCGACAAACAGCAGGCATTGAACCGGGAAACCCTGGAGAGCATCTCCGGGCACCAGATTGACGAGTTGGTGGAAAAGTACGAAGACCAGCCCGACGTGGTGGCGTACTTCGAGGCGGTGCGCGCGGATCTGGTGGAAAACCTCGACATCTTCCTCGAAGACAACGAGGAGCAGGCGGCGATTGCCTACGCCTCGCTCGATAAGAAAATGCCCCGGCGCTATCTGGTCAACCTGCTGGTGCATCAGAAAACCAACGAAGTACCGGTGGTGGTCGAGGACAATCCGACGTATCACAACCTGTTCGGTTACGTTGAAAACGTCACCTACAAAGGCACGGTGTTCACCGATTTCTCGCTGATCCGTCCCGGCAGCCTGCACAAGGCCAATGGCGGCTATCTGCTGATGGATGCCATCAAGGTTCTGGAGCAGCCCTTCGTCTGGGATGGCCTCAAGCGTGCGCTGCGCTCGAAGAGCATCCAGATCAACTCGCTGGAACGGGAGATGACGTTGTCCGGGACTATCTCGATCGAGCCTGAGCCGGTGCCGCTGGACGTCAAAATCGTCCTGTTCGGGGACCGGGAAACCTGGATGCTGCTGCAGGAGTACGATTCCGAGTTTGCCGAGCTGTTCCGGGTGACGGCGGATTTCGAGAACGAGATGTACCGCACCGAGGCGAGTCAGATGCTCTACGCCAAGTTCATCGCCAGCCTGGTCAGCGAAAAGCAGCTGCTGCACTGCACCAATAAGGCGGTGGCCCGGGTGATCGAGCACAGTGCCCGGATGGCCGAGCATCAGGATCGGCTGTCGTTGCACGCCGCCGACATCGCCAACCTGTTGCGCGAGTCGGATTTCTGGGCCCGTCAGGCCGGTGCCCGGTTGATTACCGAAGTGCACGTGGAGCGCGCGCTAGAAAGCGCCCGCTACCGCAGCAGCCGGATTCGGGATCAGTTCTACGACTCGATCCGGGATGGCTCCACACTGGTCACCACCACCGGCACCTGCGTGGGCCAGGTGAACGCCCTGTCCGTATTGTCTACCGGCGGGTTTGAATTCGGCTTGTCCAATCGGGTGACCGCGACCTGCTACTATGGGGATGGCGGCATCATGGACATCGAGCGGGATGTGAAGCTGGGCGGCAACATCCACTCCAAGGGGGTGATGATTCTCACCTCCTGGCTGTCCTCGCACTTCGCCGTCGATGATCCCATGCACCTGTCGGCCAGCCTGACCTTCGAACAGAATTATGGCGAGGTGGACGGCGACAGTGCCTCGCTGGCGGAGTTGTGTGCGCTGCTCTCGTCGCTGTCGGAAGTGCCGGTGCGACAGGATCTGGCGATCACCGGGTCGTTCAATCAGTTCGGCGAGGTGCAGCCCATTGGCGGGGTCAACGAGAAGGTGGAGGGCTTTTTCGCCACCTGCCAGCTCAAGGGCGGGCTGACCGGCACCCAGGGCGTGATCGTGCCGAGCACCAACGTGCAGAACCTGATGCTCGATAGCGAGGTGGTGAACGCGGTGCGCGAAGGCAAGTTTGCGGTCTACGCCGTTTCCCGGGTCGAGGAAGCGATCAGCTTGCTGCTTGGCCGTCCAGCAGGCCAGCCGGACAGCAAGGGCAGGTACCCGAAACAGAGTGTTTTTGGCATTATCCAGCAACGGCTTGAAAAAATGCGCGAACACGAGCGTCAGGAGCACGCCAAACTCGACCAGAAAGACCCGTCGGTGCACTGACCGGACTCGTTAAAACAATAGGGACAGGAGAAGACTATCCATGACAGACATCCAGCAGACCGTTTACGTAGTCGAGGACGACGAGGCGGTACGTGATTCTCTGGAGCTGCTGCTGAAATCCGACGGCAAGACGGTGCAGACGTTCGAGAACGCGAACGCTTTTCTCAAAGCATACTCCGATAAGATGGCCGGCTGTATTGTCCTGGATATCCGGATGCCGGGCATGGATGGTATGGAACTGCAGAAGAAGCTGAACGAAAAGCACTCCATCCTGCCGATCATTTTTGTCACCGGCCATGGCGATGTACCGATGGCGGTGGACGCCATGAAAGAGGGCGCGGTCGACTTTATCCAGAAGCCGTATCGGGAAGAAGCGCTGCTGGAAAAAATCGAGGCGGCCCTGGCTCAGGACCGCGAGCAGCGCAAATCGCTCGACGAGAAGCAGGAAATCATCCGCCGCGTTAAAAGCCTGACCCCGCGCGAGCGCGAAATCATGGATCGGATGATTGCCGGTCAGGCCAACAAGGTGATTGCGATTGAGCTGGAGATCAGCCAGCGGACCGTGGAAATACACCGGTCCCGGGTGATGCACAAGATGGGCACGCACTCGCTGGCGCATCTGGTTCGTATGGTTCTGTCCGTAAAGGACCTTATCGACTAGGGAAAGCGGTGCCGGCATGATACCAAGACGTTTCTAACCGGCCGTGTTTTTATGACTGAGCTTGTCAGTGAGAACTCAGAGGTAACGGTTCTGCTGGTGGACGACAATCCCCAGAACCTGAAAGTCCTCTACGAGACCCTGAAAGACAAAGGCTACCGGTTGCTGATCGCGAACGAAGGCGAGAAGGCGCTGGACCTTGCCCACAGGCATCAGCCGGAAGTGATCCTGCTGGACATCATGATGCCGGAGATGGACGGCTATGAGGTGTGCGAACGCCTGAAAGCCGATCCCGCCACCGCTGACTGTGCGGTGGTGTTCCTGTCGGCGCTCGACGACCTCCAGGCCAAGGTGAAAGGCTTCAGTCTGGGGGGCGCCGACTACATTTCCAAACCGTTCCAGTCGCAGGAAGTGATTGCCCGGGTCAAGACCCATGCCCGCGTGATCCGCCTGGAACGCGAGCTGCAAGCCCGCAACCGGGAGTTGCAGAGCGATCAGACCCGCATCCTCAATTCGATCAGCGAAGGCATCTACGGCCTGGATGAAAACGGCGTGATCGAATTTGCCAACCCGGCCGCGGCGATGATCATGGGCGCCCCGGTGGAGGAACTGGTTGGCCGGAACTTCTTCGAAACACACTTCACCTCCGGCGCCGACAACCGGGAAGGCTTGCCGGTCTACGCCACCTGCGCCCAGGGCATCGCGGAAAATCAGCGCGACATCTGCCTGCGCCGGGCCGATGGCAGCGGCTTTCCGGCCGAATACCGGTCCACGCCCAAACTGGACGACGGTGAGCCCAGCGGCGCGGTGGTGGTGTTTCGCGATATTACCGCCGAGCTTGACAACGAACGCGCCCTTCAGGAAGCCCGGGAGCTGGTTCAGGAGCAGCGGGATCAGCTGGCGCACACCTCTCGTCTGACCACCATGGGTGAGATGGCGGCCGGGTTTGCCCATGAGGTCAACCAGCCACTGACCGCGATCACCAACTACGCCCGGGTGGCGAAACGGATCATGGGTCAGGACGCCCCGGATCTGGCGCTGCTGCGGGAAACCATGGACAAGATCGAGGCACAGTCGCACCGGGCCAGCGAGATCATCCGTCGTATCCGACGTTTCATGAAAAAACCGGCAACAGGAAAGGAGATTCTGTCCGTTCACACCCTGCTGGAAGATACCCGTCAGTTTGCCGAAGTGGACATGCGCAACAACGAGGGCGGTATTGAGGTCGTGGTCGACGAGGCGGTGCCGGATGTGCTGGCCGATCCGATTCAGGTGCAGCAGGTCGCGCTCAACCTGATACGCAATGCGCTGGAGGCCACCCGGGCCGCCGGCTCATCGGTGCCGGTGGAGGTGCGTGCCGAAGCCTCCGGTGAAGGCTGCGTTCGGATTGAGGTGCGGGATCACGGTATTGGTCTGCCCGAGGATGCCGAGGACAAGCTGTTTCATCCGTTCTACACCACCAAGGACGAGGGCATGGGGATCGGCCTGGCAACCTGTCGGTCGCTGATTCAGGCCCAAGGCGGCGATATCGGGTTCGAGCGCCCGGACGACGGCGGTGCCCGCTTCTTCTTCACGCTTCCGGTGGCCGGGGTCCAGGACGAAGCCTGCGAAGCCCCGGACAGCAGCGCCGAAGCCTAGAGCCAGTCAATGCGCCCGGCCAGGTGCGGGGCGTCGCCCTGGCGATTCAACAACCGATAGTCCAGCCCCCGATCGTCCATTTGCCAGTTCAGCTGAGCCGTCCCGGGCAACAGCAGCGGCTTTTTGAACTGGCACTGTACCGTCATCGCCCCCGCTTTCCAGCCCTCCTGCTGTTCCAGCAACGACAGAATCCGCGCCTGGCTCCACATGCCGTGGGCAATGGCTCTTGGGAACCCGAACGCCCGGGCACTCAATGCGTATAGGTGGATCGGGTTGCGGTCGCCGGACACCGAGCCGTACTGCCGGCCAATGGATTCCGGGGCCTCAATGGTCAGGGTGTTGGGGTAGGGAGTCAGCGGCGGAGGTGGCGTTTTCCCGGTTCCGTCTCGTGCCGGTTCCCGCTTCCGGAACAGGGTCGTGCTGTTTTCCTGCCAGATCAGGGTCCCGGAGGCGCGGGCCTCGGTGATCAGGTCGAACTCAATCCCGCGTTCGGTGCTGGCCTGGTTGCCGAGCCGCACCGTCAGATCCAGTACTTCGCCGGCGGCGATCGACCGATGCTGGGTGATGGTGTTGCGCAGATGCACGAGCCCCAGCAGCGGCAAAGGAAAGCTTTTCTCGGTCAGCAGTTTCAGGTGCAGGGGAAAGGCCAGCACGTGTGGCCAGGTCACCGGTAGCTGCGTTCCGGCGCGGAAGCCACACACGGCCCGGTATCGGCTAAGCATTGCGGTGTCGGTGGACACACCCAGCAGGCTCGCTTCCAGCGCCGGGATGGCGGTTTGGCCGGCGCCATGACCCGGTTTGGGCAGCAGGGCCTTGGCAAACAGGGGCATCAGCGCGGGCGGTGTCCCTCGATACGTGAGGTGCGCAGGCATGGTGCAGGTCTCCTTGTGGCCTGATATGCTCTGATGTCTAATATAAGACGATTGTCGAAGAGTCTGGCAAACCCGGCCAGGCCGGGCATTGACTTGGCGTGCCCCGTCCGCTGTCTGACGGGTCAAGGTAGTGGCTATAACTAAAACAAGCGGGATCTTATGCAGGAACTACGTGACGCAGGAGTGATGTTGCGCCTGATCTACGAGGCGATGAAGAAAAAGGGGGTCGATACCGACGCTATCTTCAGTCGCCTGGGCGTGGATGAGAGTTACGTGTATACCGATCAGCTGCGCACGCCCCACAGCGCTCAGCTGTATTTCTGGCAGGTGGTGGAAGACGTGTCCGGCGATCCCGACATCGGGTTGCATCTCGGGCAGCTGCTGCCGGCCTACAACGGCCAGGTGCTGGAGTATCTGTTCCTGAGCAGTCCGACGTTCGGCGAGGGGCTGCGTCGGGCCCAGAATTACCAGCGCCTGCTGAGCGATGCCGCCAGAACCGACTTCTTCATCGAAGGCGATAACGCGTGCATGGTGCTCGATACCGCGTCCGACGACGTGCGCCGGCTGAAGCACTTCAATGAGTGCTTTGTGCAGGGCCTGATCACGTTCTTCCGATCAATCACCGACAATACGTTCTACCCGTCCCGGATCGAGTTCGAACACACCCGAGAGGACGGCCAGGATCACGTCCGCGAGGTGCTTGGCTGTGAGGTGGTGTTTGGCGCCGACGAAAACCGGCTGTACTTCCCCGCGAGCCTGCTGTCCCACCCGTCGCCGCACGCCGAGCCGGAGCTGCTGGATCTGCATGAGCGCTTTGCCAGTGAACAGGTGGCGCGGCTGGAGAAGAAGGATATCGTGGGTCAGGTGGAGCGCATCGTGGCGGAACTGCTCGACAGCGGTGAAGTGACTCTGGATGCCGTGGCGGAGCGTCTGGGTATCAAGCCGCGCACGCTGCGGACCCGGCTGACCGAGGCCGAGACCAGCTTCAATCAGGTGCTGGCGGATTTCCGCTATCGTCTGGCCCGTCAGCTGCTGGCGACCACCGACGAGTCCATCGATGAAATTGTCTATCTGACCGGGTTTTCCGAGCCGAGTACCTTCTACCGCGCCTTCAAGCGTTGGTCGGGCATGACGCCCATCGAGTACCGGAAAACCGCCCAGGGCAAGGACGCCATCGTCGATGCCATGTAAGGTGACTTTTTTCGGAATTTTTTTCAGAAAAGCGTTGACATGAATCGGGGCGTCTATATAATGCGCCCTCGTTGTCACCGAGCAGTCAGGCCACTGATTGCAAAGCCAAAACAGCGATGGTGACAGCCCACGCGGAGCGGTAGTTCAGTTGGTTAGAATACCGGCCTGTCACGCCGGGGGTCGCGGGTTCGAGTCCCGTCCGCTCCGCCATTTTCTCCCCCTTAGTTTTTCCGTTTTCTGATGACTTCCCGATGTTCTCCCGGGCTTGTTCCAAACCAGCGCCGGTAGGCTTTGTGGAACGCCGGTGGGTTCGAAAAACCGAGCAGCCAGGCGATTTCAGACAGCGAGCTGTCGGTCTCCCTCAGATAATCCAGTGCCAGTTGCTGCCGGGTCTGATCCAGCAGTGCCCGAAAGCTGGTGCCTTCCGCATGCAGTTGTCGCTGCAGCGTCCAGGGGGTTGTGCCCAGCCGGGCGGCCACGGTGTCCAGATTCGGGGTCTCGCCCCGGAATAGTGGCGTCATCAGGTGTCGCACCCGGTCGGCGGTACTCCAACCCCGGCGAATGTTCTCCAGTTCCTGATCGCACAAGGTGGTGAGCCGCTCGTGCATGGCCGGGTGGGCCTGGTTGCTGGCCTGGTGCCAGGCCGAGGTTTTGAAGCGCAGGCTGTTGGTGGCGGCGCCGAATTCCACCGGGCACAAGAACCAGCCTTCGAACACATCGTCCAGCCCGATCGACGGATACTCGATACTGACTTTCTCAAGCACGTCGTAGCGGTCGGTGAGGGTGCGGACAGCCTGGGCCCAGGCCGCCAGAACCGAGTCGACGACGAAGTAATTGTACTGGTTGTACGGGGCGATCGAGTAAAAGTGGACAGCGCAGCGCTCGGGCTGAACCGACGGGTGGCCGCGGCTGTTACGGCTGGTGAGCAGTGAGTAGCGGGTCAGGGTTGCCACGGCCTGGCCGGCGGTGGCGGCGGTTTCGGCGGCCAAGCCCGCGATACCGGCATCCACCAGCCGGCTCAGCGCACCCATGCGCAGGCCCAGCGCAGGATTACCGGTGGCCGTGATGGCGGCGTCGCCCAGGCGCATGAATCGGGGAATGCTGATTCGGGCATCGGGAGAATTGAGGGTGGTGTTGTCCAGATCGAACTGGCGGGCCAGGGCGGCACTGTCGGCGCCTTCCTCGGCGGCGGCGCGTAGCAGAACCGAGACATAGAGCACGCTGATGTCGCCCAGCGCGTTGCGCATGGGGGCCGTTGTTCCGGCGGTCATTGGAGGCTCCTCAATATCAGTGTTTTCCAAGGATATCATATTGTCGTTTTTGGATATTGAGAGGCGGGAGCTTGCTGTTTAACTTGTCACCTATAACGAAGCGGCGCTTCTGTCCGCACAAGATGATGAGGAGAATGAGATGACTGCAACACCGGGCACCACGAAATATCCGAATCTTCTGGAACCTCTGGACCTGGGCTTTACCCGCCTGCGTAACCGCACCCTGATGGGCTCCATGCACACCGGCCTGGAAGAGGTGAAGAACGGATTCGAGCGCCTGGCGGCGTTCTACGCAGAGCGTGCCCGTGGCGGCGTTGGACTCATTGTCACCGGTGGTATTGCGCCGAACGAAGAAGGCGGAGTTTTCCAGCACGCCGCCAAGATGAGCACCGAAGAAGAGTCAGATCGCCACAAGATCATCACTCAGGCGGTGCATGAGAACGATGGCAAGATCTGTATGCAGATTCTGCACGCGGGTCGCTATGCCTATTCCCCCAAACTGGTGGCACCGTCTGCGATCCAGGCGCCGATCAACCCGTTCAAGCCCAAGGAGCTGGACGAAGAAGGCATCCAGAAGCAGATCGAGGACTACGTGACGTGCGCCGCACTGGCTCAGCGGGCCGGTTATGACGGCGTCGAGATCATGGGCTCGGAAGGTTACTTCATCAACCAGTTCATCGTGTCCCACACCAATCATCGCACCGATCAGTGGGGTGGCAGCTACGAAAACCGGATTCGTCTGCCGCTGGAGATCGTGCGCCGCGTCCGCGAGCGGGTCGGGCCGAACTTTATCATCATCTACCGCCTGTCGATGCTGGATCTGATCGAAGACGGCAGCACCTGGGAAGAAGTCGTACACCTGGCCAAGGAAATCGAAAAAGCCGGTGCCACCATCATTAACACCGGGATCGGCTGGCACGAAGCACGGGTGCCGACCATCGCCACCTCGGTGCCTCGTGGCGCCTTCACCAAGGTGACGGCACGCCTCAAGGGCGAAGTCAGCATTCCGCTGGTGACCACCAACCGGATCAACATGCCGGACGTGGCCGAAAAGATCCTTGCCGATGGCGACGCGGACATGGTCTCCATGGCGCGGCCGTTCCTGGCCGACCCGGAGCTGGTGCTGAAGGCGGCCGAAGACCGGGCCGAGGAAATCAACACCTGCATCGGCTGTAACCAGGCCTGTCTGGATCACACCTTCAGTGGCAAGCTGACCTCCTGCCTGGTGAACCCGAGAGCCTGCCACGAGACCGAGCTGACGTACGTAAAGACCGCCAACCCGAAATCCATCGCGGTGGTCGGTGCCGGTCCGGCGGGCCTGGCGTTTGCCACCGTTGCCGCCGAGCGTGGCCACAAGGTGACGGTGTTCGATGCCGGCTCGGAAATCGGCGGTCAGTTCAACGTCGCCAAGCGTATTCCGGGCAAAGAAGAGTTTTACGAAACGCTGCGCTATTTCCGGGTGATGCTCGACAAGCACGGCGTGGAGGTTCGTCTCAATACCCGTGTCGATGCCGACGATCTCAAGAACGGTGGTTTCGACGAAGTGGTGCTGGCCACCGGTGTCGAGCCGCGCACCCCGGACATCGAAGGCATCGATCACCCGAAAGTGATTGGCTACCTGGACGCTCTGCTGGAGCGTAAGCCGGTGGGTCAAAAGGTAGCGGTGATCGGCGCCGGCGGTATCGGCTTCGATGTTTCCGAGTTCCTGGTCCACCGGGGCAAGTCGCCCTCGCTTGATACCGAGGAGTTCATGAAGGAGTGGGGTGTTGACCTGAGCGTTGAGCACCGGGGCGGCATCAAGGGCGTCACTCCGGAGATCCCGGAGCCGGCGCGCGAGGTCTACCTGCTGCAACGCAAGCCCTCGAAAGTCGGGAAAAACCTCGGCAAAACCACCGGCTGGATTCACCGCACGTCGCTGAAGAACCGGAACGTACAGATGATTCCGGGCGTGACTTACCGCAAGATTGATGACCAGGGGCTGCACATCACCGTGACACCGAAAGGGGCCGAGAAGGGTGAGGACAAGGTGCTGCCGGTGGACACCGTGGTCATCTGCGCCGGTCAGGAGCCGCTGCGTGAGCTGCAGGCGGGGCTGGAGGCGGCGGGACTGCCGGTGCACCTGATTGGTGGCGCCGATGTCGCAGCCGAGCTGGACGCCAAGCGAGCGATCAATCAGGGCAGTCGCCTCGCAGCAGAGATCTGATCACAAATCGTTGCAGATTTTCTCTGTGTTTCGAGACGAGTCTGGCTAGACTATTGGAAAGCCTCCGGATATCCGGAGGCTTTCTGGTTATCAGACGGTACTGGAGACACGAGAATGGTATCTGCCGATCCGGCAGCCGACGGCTATTCAGCGGTCTTTTTTATGGAGGAGGGCCGGGTGGCCCGTCAGATGCGGGCTACCGAGTTTGGTGCGTTTCTGGACGGTTACGTGGGGCTGTCCGATCTGGCCGAAACCGACGTCCGGGCGGTGCTGGTGGAACTCGGGCCGGATCTGCTGGTGCGAGCGCTGGTGTTCTTCCGGATCTGGTTTGATGAGGAAGGGCGGGCCGACACCAGCTGGAACATTCCGATAGAAGACCTTGCCCGGCGCGGCGCCAAAGGCCCGGATATGGGCGCCGGCGCCATCCGGCTGGTGTGCCGGAGCCAGTGCCCGGACCCCCAGTACGCCAACGAACTCTGGGACCCGGACATGACGCCTGGTCGGAACCATTTCCAGGCGATCCGAAAAGCCGTTGAGGCCAATTCACTCAAGTTCCGAAAAGTGGAACCGGTTGACGAGGAAGTCATACCGGTTCTGCGCCCGGATGCACCGGAACCAGCCCGGGACGACAACGGACAAACCTCGGCCGACCGGGCGCGCCTGGCGCAGTTGATCCGTGAGCAGCGGCTGCGAATCAAGACGCTGCAGAGTGTGCATCGGGACTCCATGGCGGAGCTGCGCCGGGAGCACCGGCTGGAAATGCAGGCCCTGCGGAGCGAATACGCGGATCTGGAACAGAAATACGAGCGCCTGCGCCTGACCAACGAACAACTCAAGGCGCGTCTGTCCGAACGCAATGAGCAATATTTGGCCATGCAGGCGGAAATGGAAGGTGCCAAGGACGCCCAGCAACGCGATGAGGCCAACGCCGGAGCCGAACTGGTGTTGCTGCGGGAGCAGCTGGAACGGAAGCAGCGCGAGCTGGAAATGCGGGATGACAAGATCGTCGCCCTGGAACAGGAAAATCACGATCTCCGGCACCGCGAACCGGCTGAGAATTCGATCATGGACCAACTGCACAAGCAGTCCGTGTTCCTGGTTGCCTACCATCCCGGCGTGGGCCACATCACCCTGCCGTACGACGACATCGAAACCTATTTCAGTAACCCGATTGCCTACGCTGCCGAGCGTTGCGGCGTCAACGAACCGGCGTACCGCGAGTGGCTGGAACACTACGAACATCCGGTGTGCCGGCATCAGGACGATCAGGGCAATCCCTGCCATGAACCCATCCTGAGAATCAGTCAGCCGGGCGAGTTCCGGCCGGGCATCGACGACCGGTGCGAGCAGCACCGGGCGTGAGCCCGATCTTTTTTCAGTATAGTAGCGACTTTCGTTAAACTGTACGCCAACGTTTCGGGGTGGCGGTTGTCTCCGGCCCCGCAGCATCGCGGATCACAGGACATTTCATGGATCAGTTCAGGAACATCGGCGTTATCGGACGAATGGGCAGCGTCAAGGTCGTGGAGTCTCTGCGCCAGCTCAAACAATACCTGCTTGCCAACAACTACCACGTCATTCTCGAGGAAGACACCGCCGGGATGATTCCGGGCCACGGATTGCAGGTGGCCAG
>JBPEXU010000384.1:0-4398 GCA_052031225.1 Marinobacter sp.
TGCGGCGATCGAACCCCTGCAGGTCGACCCGGAGGTGCTGTACCGGGACTGGACCCTGATGATGGCCCTGACCGTCGGTCTGCTGCTGATGGGCTTTGGCATGACCGGCTGGCGCCGCACCATCAGCCGTTTTGACGGCAGCGTGCTGCTGCTGGCGTACGTGGCCTACACCGGCTACCTGCTGAGCACGGTGGTGGCGGCTGGGGCGGCCGCCGCCTGAGCCGCCCGGCTTCCGCTCTACTCCGGCTCGCCGTCGCCCAGCAACGCTTCCAGGCGGCGGCGCACTTCGGTCATGACCTCATCCAGATCGGCCTTGGTCTTGCCGGCGGTATCGAACGGCGCTCCGACCCGGACATCCACCGGCTGCCCCAGGTTGATCTGCCAGGTCCGCGCCGGCAGCACCCGATGAATGCCGCGAATCGCCACCGGCACAATCACCGCTTCGGTCTCCAGCGCCAGATGAAAACAGCCTTTCTTGAACGGCAGCAACTTGCCATCCGGTGAGCGGGTGCCTTCCGGCGCGGCCCACAACACGATGCCGCTTTCCATCATCTCCCGCGCCCGAGCCAGATCTTTCACCGCCTGACTCCGGTTGCTCCGGTCCACCGATGGAAACTCCGCGGCGCGCATGGCCTGGCCGAGCAACGGAATACTGAACAGCTCTTTTTTGGCCAGCATCCGGATGGAACCGGGTAACGAGACGAACGACACCGGAATGTCGTAGTGGCTGGCGTGGGTGCACATGACGATGTACCGCCGGCCGTCGTCAAAATCCGGCACCGCTCCGCGCACCGTGAGATTGGCCCTCACCAGGCGCAGCAAGGCGGCCGACCATTCCCGGCAGTACTGGTCGACAATGCGTCGGTTCAGCTTGCCGAACAGGGCCCGGAGCAGAACCAGAAGCGAATACAGGGCGGTGAGCCCGACCGAGCCAAGAACAACGCCCGCCCGGCGGAGCAGGGTTGCAGACTCGGTCAACGGGTTCAGTTTCAATCGGTTCATAGCTTGAGCTTCCTTCCCCAGACAGCACCCCGGCGGGGCCTCGCAACAGCCGCGCATTATAGCGGTTCTTTGCCGCACCGCCGCACCCAAATCGCAGCGAATTGACTATTTTTTGATCACCGCCTATAAGCAATAAGGATGAGCCGGTGTAACACCCGGCTACGGAAACCGCACCCGACACGCCGACAAGGAGGTGGATCATGCGCCACCCGAGTCACCCGCAGGAGACTGCCCCCACCCCAACTCTCGACAACCCCAGCCGCCGGACCCTGCTGGTGGCCAGCGCCGGTGCGATGGCGTCGGTCAGCCTGCTCGGGCTTACACCGCTGGCGAAGGCGGAGGAACCCAAATCGCTGCCGGACTTTGCCGCCTGGAAAGAGCGGGCGGCGCTGATCATTCACAGCGCCAAAACCATGGAGACCCGGCGTGGCGCCATTGGCAGCGGCGTCATCACGCCCAGCGATCGGTTGTTCGTCAGAAACAACCTGCCCGCGCCGCCGGCGCAGATCACCGCCAACCCGGACGCCTGGGAAGTCCGTTTTGAAGGAGTCCGGAAGCCCCGCACCCTCAGTGTTGGCGAACTCAAGAGCCTGGGCGTCACCAGCATTGCCTCGGTTCTGCAGTGCTCCGGCAACGGCCGCGCCTTCTTCCCCCACGGTGCCAGCGGCAGCCAGTGGTCGGTGGGCGCCGCCGGCTGCGTGATGTGGACCGGCGTGCCGCTGAAAGCCGTGGTGGAGGCGCTCGGCGGTGTGGCCGATGGCGCCGAGTACATCACCAGCACCGGCGGCGAATCGCTGCCCGAGGGGCTGGACCCGCGCACGGTGGTCGTTGAGCGCTCGGTGCCGATGCGGGCCCTGGAGCATGCCCTGCTGGCCTGGGACATGAACGATGAGCCCCTGCCCCGAACCCACGGTGGCCCGCTCCGGATGGTGGTGCCGGGCTACTACGGGGTCAATAACGTCAAATACGTCAAGCAGGTGGCGTTTACGGACAAGCAGTCCGACGCCAAGATTCAGGCCTCCGGTTACCGCGTTCGCGAGGTCGGCCAATCCGGGGCGCCGGATCAGCCGTCGATGTGGGAAATGAACGTCAAATCCTGGGTCACGGCTCCGCTTGAAACCGGCCGTGCCGGGCGCAACATGATCTACGGCGTCGCCTTTGGCGGCACCCGGCCACTGGATCGGGTTGAGGTGTCAACGGACGGCGGCAAGAACTGGAAGCAGGCGCGTTTTCTGGGGCCGGACCTTGGCCCCTTCGCCTGGCGTCCGTTTGTCATGGCGGCGGATCTGACGCCCGGCGAGTACCGCATCGTCAGCAAGGCCACCGACGTTGACGGCAACAGTCAGCCAGAGGAACGGATGGACAACGAACGGGGCTACGGCCACAACGGCTGGCGCGACCACGGTGTCACCATCACGGTCGGCTAGCGATGAACCGCCCGGCTCCACGCTGCCTTCTGATCCTGCTGGCACTGTCCTCACCGGCCCTGGCCGACAGCCTCGCCGACCAGGGCCGGGAGGTGTTTACCGAGCAGGCGCAGCCGTCGTGCGCGCTGTGTCACACACTCCGGGATGCCGGCGCCACCGGCACCATCGGACCCAATCTGGACGAACTCAAACCGTCGGTGGACCAGGTGCAGCAAGCCGTCAGCGGCGGCGTGGGGATCATGCCCGGGTTCGCCGCCTCGCTCTCGGAAGAGCAGATACGGGCGGTCGCGCATTACGTGGCCACGGCGACCCGGGCGGAGGACCCATAGTCCGGCCCTCAGTCGTCACCCCGAAACACCATGGCGATGGAGTTCAGGCAGTAGCGCTGGCCGGTCGGCGGCGGGCCGTCCGGAAACACGTGGCCGAGATGGCTGTCGCAGCGGGGGCAGCGGATTTCGGTGCGGGTCATGCCCAGGCTGCGATCCTCCAGGTAGCGGATGTGGTCCGGATCGAAGGGCTGAAAAAAGCTCGGCCAGCCGGTGCCGGAGTCAAACTTGGCGTCGGAACTGAACAGCGGCAAGTCGCATAGCCGGCAGTGATAGGTGCCGGCCTTTTTGTTGTCCAGCAAGGTGCCACAGAACGGGTGCTCGGTGCCGTGATCCAGCAACACCCGACGTTCCTCGGGCGTCAGATCCTGGGCTTTTTCCTCAATCTGTTGTTCGGTCAACGGCGTCAGGTCGTAACCCGCAGCGGATACGGACATTGTTTTTCTCCTCAGGCCAGGTCCGGATCGGAACCGGAGTACTCGGATTTCAGCCGGTCCCCGAACGCATCTTGCAGCTTTTCCATCTTCGGCGCGGCCACCGCCATGATGTAGGGCTGGTGGGGATTGCGGGCGGCGTAATTCTGGTGGTAGGCCTCGGCCGGGTAAAACGCCTCCAGCGGCTCCAGGGTGGTGACGATGGGCTCGGGATAGACCCCGGCGTCGTTGAGCTGGCGAATGTAGGCTTCGGCAACCGCCTTTTGCTCGTCGCTCTGGTAAAAAATGGCCGAGCGGTACTGGGTGCCGCGGTCGTTGCCCTGCCGGTTGAGCTGGGTTGGATCGTGGGCTACCGAGAAGAACACTTTCAGTAACTGTCCGTAGCTGACACGGGACGGGTCGTAGCGGACGTCGACGGCTTCGGCATGCCCGGTGGTACCGGTACAGACGGCGTCGTAGTTGGCGGTTTCGGGGCGGCCGCCGGTATAGCCGGAAGTCACCTCTGTCACGCCATCGATGGCCAGGAACACGGCCTCGACACACCAGAAGCACCCGCCGGCGAGCACCGCCCGGGCGCTGTCACCGCTCTGGGCCAGATCCCGCTCCGGGTCCGGAAACCGACTCCTGGGCACGTTCAGCCCCGGCACATGGCATGATGTTGTCATATCCACCTCAGTCCTGTGTCACGTTGTCTTCGTCATAGTGTCATGTACGCCGGCAGCGCCCAACCCGACCTCTGGACAACAGCCCGACTACAGCCAGACAGCGCCAACCAGCGCACTCAGCGGCGCCAGCACCCACACCGGTAGCCGCACCACCGCCAGCCCGAGCCAAAGCAGCAGAACCAGCGCCAGATCCGGCGCGCCATGCACCGCCGAAATCCAGACCGGGTCGTACAGAGCCGCCAGCAACAGGCCGACCACCCCGGCATTGACCCCGGCCAACGCCGCCCGCGCGGCATCGTGCTCGCGCAACCAGCGCCATATGGGAAGACCGGCAAACACCAGCAAGGTTCCGGGCAGGAACACCGCCACCACCGCAATCACTGCGCCCCAGGCGCCGCCCTCCGCGCCGCCCAGGAAGGCCGAGAAGGTAAACAGCGGCCCGGGCACCGCCTGAGCCGCGCCATAGCCGGCGAGAAAGGTATCCGCCGCCATCGGCCCGGACTGGACAAAGCCTTCCTGCAACCAGGGCAGAACCACGTGGCCG
>JBPEXU010000385.1:0-5633 GCA_052031225.1 Marinobacter sp.
AACCGGCGAAAGCCACCCGCCTGACCAAGCGACTGATGAAAATGGCGCAACGCATGGAGCTGAAGGACTTCCTCGACCTGTGCGCCTGCTTCCAGGGCATGAGCCACAACGAACCGGAACACCTGGAAGCGGTGCAGCGGATGATGGCGGCGATGGCCAAGAAATGATGGCCAATAAGACACAAATTGCTACACAAAACGGGCGGGGTGTCGCTTCCCCGACACCCCAGGCTTGGTAGACTGAAGGCATGTGCCAACCAATAACAAGGTAAAACGGCCAACACGGAGACCGCGCTCTGTGACTCAACACCTGGCAATTCGCCTTATTGCTGCGGTGCTGCTTCTGGGTTTGTCGATCTGGACGCACGCCGCCACCACCGCCATCCAGGCCAGCCCGACCGGCCCGGTGGCCACCCATTTCCAGTACCTTGAGGACACCACCGGCGAGCTGGCCGTCGACACCGTCCGGCAACTGCCACCGGCTCGGTGGCAGCGGGTGGCCGATGGCAGTGCCACCTTCGGCATCACCGAGTCCGCGTACTGGCTCAGGTTCGCCATAACCAACTCAACCTCAGGCCCCAACGACGTCATCGTTGAGCTGGCCTATTCCCAGCTCGACGATGTGGTGTTCTACGTGTTCTCCGGAAACACCCTGTTGCGCACCCTGGAAACCGGCGATGCCCGTCCGTTCTATCCCCGCGACGTGGACCACCCCAACATGCTGTTGCGGCTGCCTCTGGCAGCGGGCGAAACCAACACCCTTTACGTCCGTGTCCAGACCGAAGGCTCGATGATCCTGCCGTTGAAAGTCTGGCCCGAGCAGGCGTTCTTCGAGGCCGCCGCCGATGAGCAGAAGCTGCACTTTTTCTACTACGGCAGCCTGACCGTCATCGTTCTGATCAACCTTGCGGTGTTCCTGACCCTGCGGGAAAAACTCTATCTGTTCTACGCCCTGGCCATCAGCGGCTACCTGCTGTTTTTCGCCTCGCTCGAAGGTTTCAGTTTTCAGCATCTGTACCCGCAGGCGCCGGGCTTGCATGCCCGAGCCCTGCTCCTGTCGCAGCCTCTGCTGGCGCTGTTTTCGGTGCTGTTCTGTCGGGAGTTCCTGCGGGTCAAATACCACAGCCCGAAACTGCATCTGGCCCTGCTGGCGATGATTGCGTTTGAGGTGTTCAACTTTTTCGCGGCCCTGCTGCTCAGCTACAACACCGCGATCACCATTTCGGCGTTTTCCGCGCTGGTGTTTTTCTCCCTGTTGCTGGTCGCCGGCCCAATCACCTGGGCTGCCGGTGTTCGTGCCGGCGCCTTTTTTACCCTGGCCTGGACACCGCTCACCATCGGGGTGTTCGCCACCGCCGGACGCTCTCTCGGGTTCCTGCCGGTTAATTTCTGGACCGAGTACGCCATGCAGATCGGCTCCGGTCTGGAAGCGTTCATTCTGACCCTGGCGCTGGCCGATCGGCTGTATCGGGAACGGGAGGAAAAAATCGCCGCCCAGGCCGAGAGCCTCCGGCAGGCCAAGGCCCGCAGCGAGGCCCAGAACCGCCTGACCGAAGCCCTCACCCACGATCCGGTGACCGGGCTGCCAAACCGCAACCGGTTCGAACGGATGGTCGATCGGCAACTTCAGGCCGACCCGGAAGGTCGCTACATGGTCGGGGTTGCCCGCATCAGCCGGCTGGAGGAGATCAACCGCACCCTCGGTCTCACCCGCAGCGAACGCCTGCTGCGGACCATTGCCGGCCAGATGAGCGAGCTGGCAAAGCAACTGCCGATCATCCATTGCAGCCGCGATGACCAGGGCCGAGAGGAGCGGGTGTTTCAACTGTCCGGAGACAGTTTCGGCATTCTGGTGCGCTCCGGTCTGACCGGCAACAATTTTGACGAGCTGGATCGGGCGTTGAAGTTGCTGTCCGATCCGGTGCCGCTGGACAACCTGGCCATCGAACTGCACCCCCGTTTTGGCGCCGCCGCCTACCCGGAACACGGCACCAGCGCCGCCGAGCTGATCCGCAACGCCCACGTGGGCATGGAAATCGCCCCCCACGGCCGCTACGAAACCGGGTTCTATTCGTCCCGGTACGACATCTACAGTGAAAGCCGGCTGACGCTGATGTCGGATCTTCGGGAAGCACTGCAACAAAATCAGACCGAGCTTTACTACCAGCCCAAGATCGGCCTCGGCGACGGCCGGGTAATCGGCGTGGAAGCGCTAATCCGCTGGCACCACCCGCAACGTGGCTGGGTTGCGCCCATCGAATTCGTGCCCTTGGCGGAAGAAACCGGCGTGATCACCCAGCTCACCCACTGGCTGGTTGAACGCGCCACCGCCGATCTGGCCAAGCTGCACCATGCCTTCCCCGGCCTGACCATGGCGCTGAATATCTCGGCCCGGGATCTGACCTCCACCGATTTGTCGGACGCGCTGTCGTCGGCGTTGGCCCGGCATCCGCTGAAGGCCGGTGACCTAGTGCTGGAACTGACCGAAACCGCCGCGATGGAAGACCCGGAAGCCGGCCTGCAGGCCCTGGAACGGCTGGCCAGTATGGGCCTGAAAGTGTCCATTGACGATTTTGGCAGTGGCTATTCGTCGCTGTCCTATCTCAAGCAATTGCCTGTGACTGAACTCAAGCTGGACCGGTCGCTGATTCAGGACATGAACGACAATGAGAGCGCCCGTACCATTGTCACCACCGCCATCCAAATGGCCAAAAGCCTGGGCTATCAGGTCGTGGGCGAAGGCGTCGAGGATGAGGCAACCGCCCGGCACCTGCGGCTCGCCGGTTGCGACATGCTTCAGGGCTACTGGCTTTGTGAGCCGCTGCCACTGGGCGAGCTGACCCAGTGGCTGGCCATCCGACAGGACGGTCTGACGGAGATCGGCGGCTCGCTGTCCTCAGAATAAGCCAGCAGCACCGTGGCTACGAGCTGATCCGGTTGTCACAACGTCCGTGCCGCTCCAGTTCCGTCAGATTCGACAGCGTGGTAGTGGCGATGCTCTCCAGCGCATTCTGAGTAAAAAAGGCCTGATGCCCGGTGATCACCACATTGGGGAAGGTCAGCAGCCGGGCAAAGACATCGTCCTGCAACACCAGATTCGACAGATCCTCGAAAAACAGATCGCCCTCTTCCTCGTAGACATCCAAACCCAGATAACCGATGTGCCCCGATTTCAGCCCGGCGATGATCGCACTGGTATCAACAATGGCGCCCCGGCTGGTGTTGATCAGCATGACGCCCGGTTTCATTCTGGCCATCGCATCGGTATCGATTAGATGGTGGGTCTGGGGGGTCAACGGGCAGTGCAACGTGACGATATCCGACTGCGCCAGCAGTTCCTCCAAGGTGACGTAGTGAACCCCCAGCCGCTCGCCCTCAGGGCCGGGCTTGAGATCGTAGCCCAGCAGCCGGCAGCCGAAACCGGCCATGATCCGTGCCACTTCCAGCCCGATTTTACCGGTGCCGACAATACCAAGGGTGCGGCCGTGCAGATCAAACCCGAGCAACCCCTCCAACGAGAAATTGCCTTCCCGAACCCGGTTGTAGGCCCGATGGATCTGGCGATTGAGGGTGAGCATCAGAGCCACCGTATGCTCGGCAACGGCGTAGGGGGAATAGGCCGGAACCCGCACCACGGTCATGCCGTTGGCTTCCGCGGTCTTGAGATCCACGTTGTTGTAGCCGGCACAGCGCAAGGCCACGGTGCGCACGCCCTCCCGCGCCAGCGCATCCAGCACGGTCGGGCCCAGCTCGTCGTTGACGAACACGCACACGGCATCAAACCCGCTGGCCAGCGCGACGGTTTCCTCACCCAGGTGGGTCTCGAAAAAGACCAGATCGTGGCCGTGGTCGGCGTTGGCCTGCAGGAGGAAGCGCCGGTCGTAGGGTTTGGTGTTGAAGACAGCAACTTTCATGGCACAACGCCTTCCTTGGGTTTCCATAGTTCATAGACCATAATGGCCCTGCTGTCGAGCGGACACGGCTTTTGGACGGTACGGCCGGGAAAACACCGTACCGTCCTTGCCGGAAGTTGTGATCCGGACTGAATCGGCTCAGTAATCCTTTACTTCAAACTGATCGTCCTGCGGATCGGCGGTGTAGCGGCCTTCGACCTGATCCCAGTGGTAGGTGTCGCCCATCATGGCCCGGATGCGGGCGTCCGATGTGGCGGCACTGGCCGCGTCCGCCCCGGTCGGCTGGCGACTGCCGTTCCAGCTGATGGTCACTTCTTCGGGCGGTGCGGACGCCATCGACCGGAAGTACCAGGGCACCACGTGGTTGTGTTTGTTCACGTAATCGGCCGACGACAGATACCAGAACCGGTTGTGGATAAAGGCCACCACGCCCTCAAGTTCGGTGTTCCGGTCGCCCACCCAGGCATCCAGAATACCGGACGACTTGTACCAGGTAACCGGGATGTCGTGGCGCTGGATGAGATCCTGCACATACCAACGAACCCGTTCCCCGACCCAGTCATCCGAGCCATCGCCATTGGCATCGCCGAGATAGCTCTTGCCGTCCCGGGACCAGAACGGATCCAACAGTTCCAGCCGGTCCACCAGTACGTTGGTGCCAACCTCACCGGCGTACACACCGTCGCTGATTTTCATCGCCACCAGCGTCGCCAGCTGGTTGCCGAGCGAATGCCCAGAGAGGCGAACGTAGTAGGAGGTGTTGTTGGCCAGCGCCGCCGTCACCTGTTCATAGGCAATCTGGCCGACGGACTTGTTCGGCGACTGCTGAGTGCTGTAAGAGCCATCCTTGAGCCGGTAACGCATGCCCCGAGGCCCGTTCGCGCTCCAGATCTTGGCTTCGGCATCTTTCACTTCGTTCTCGTCGGCAAACTGGTTCCAATAGAAAAAGCCCACATTCCAGCCCTGGTTTTTCCAGGCTGTGGAGGTGATTACGTCCTCATTGCCCCAGACAAAGCGGAAGTCTTCCCGATCGTAGCCCTCGCCGCGCTCGCTGGAGCCGAGCTGCCACCCGTGAAAATGGATGATCGTGGGCTTGGAGGGATCGTAGTAGGAGGTCGGAACGGTATTGACCGTGCCGTCGTGTTCCACCGCTTTTACGGCGTTGTTGTTACCATCAAACCAGTACAGACCATAGTCCAGAAACTCCTGGGCTGCGTGGCTGGGAGCGGCCATCAACAGGGCCAGCAGAAACGGCAGGATTGCCGAGCGTAGAGAGGTCATCATAGTCAAACCCTTAATTGTTATTGTCGACTCACGGGTCTATGCCCGACCTCAAGATTACCGAAACAACCCGCTGAATTCTAAAACGTTTGTTCCGAATTTGTGACGCGGTTTTGGGGCAGCTAGAGCCGTTGGTTCAGGGCGTCCCGACTGGCTGGACCGCCGTCTATTTCAAAGACCACGCGACCGCAAAGACACTCACCTTTCATCGCCAGGCACCGACCACAGGAACGCAGACAGGCCCAGAAACGCCATCCCCAGCAGCATCACCGCGATCGCCTGATTGGACGGCGACAGACGAAAGGAACCTCCGATGGTGCCTGCCAGCATCAACAGCACGAATGCGGCGAACGACAACGCGCCGACGTATTTGCTCAGGTTTCTGACGATACCGGCCAGAGGTCGAGAAAACATAGAGACGAGTACCAGTAGGGCGAAC
>JBPEXU010000386.1:0-19831 GCA_052031225.1 Marinobacter sp.
ATAAAAAACCCGCTAACTCCAAGAGTAAGCGGGTTTTTCGGAATATTGGCTCCCCGAGCTGGGCTCGAACCAGCGACAAACGGATTAACAGTCCGTTGCTCTACCAACTGAGCTATCGGGGAACGTCGTCGTGTGACGAGGCGCGTATATTAAGTTGGCTATACCGCCTCGTCAACCCCTGTTGACGAACTTTTTAACCGAGCGCTTTCTGCAGACGCTCGATGGCCTTCTCCAGGTTTTCCATGCTGGTCGCGAAGCTCAGGCGCATGTGCCCCGGAGCGCCAAACGCCGAACCTGGAACGATCGCAACGCCGGCTTCGGACAGCATTTTTTCCGCGAATTCGACATCGTTGCTGACGCTGCTGTCGGCATCAATGGCGCCCTGGAAGCTCGGGAATACATAGAAAGTGCCATCGCCGTTCAGGCACTCAACACCCGGCAGTTTATTCAGGGCGTCCACCAGCCAGTCGTGACGCTGTTTGAATGCCTTGACCATTTCACCCACGCACTCCTGCGAGCCGTTCAGCGCGGCAGTTGCCGCCGCCTGGGAAATGGAGCAGGGGTTCGAGGTGCTCTGCGACTGGATCTTCTTCATGGCGCCGATGATCCGGGCCGGGCCTGCGGCGTAGCCAATCCGCCAACCGGTCATGGAGTAGGCCTTGGAAACGCCATTGAGCACGAAGGTCCGGTCGTAAAGTTCCGGACAGGCATTCAGGATGTTGCAGAACGGTTTGCCGGTCCACAGGATGGGCTCGTACATATCGTCTGTGGCAATCATGACATTCGGGTACTTCTTGAGCACCTCGCCCAGCGCTTTCAGCTCTTCAAGCGAATAGGCCATGCCACTGGGGTTGGACGGACTGTTGATCACGAACAGCCGGGTGCGCTCGGTAATGGCGCTTTCAAGCTGTTCCGGCGTGATTTTGAACCGGGTCTCTGCGCTGGTCTCAATGATGACCGGTTTGCCCTCGGCGACCAGAACCATATCCGGGTAGGACACCCAGTAAGGTGCCGGGATGATGGCTTCGTCGCCCGGGTTCAGGGTTGCCAGCGCGAGGTTGAAAAAGCTCTGTTTGCCACCACTGGAAACCAGAATCTGGTTCGCTTCGTAATCCAGACCGTTGTCCCGTTTGAACTTCGCAATAATGGCTTGTTTGAGCGCAGGCGTTCCGTCAACGGCGGTGTACTTGGTCTGACCGTTGTTGATCGCTTCAATGGCGGCCTGTTTGATGTGCTCGGGGGTGTCGAAGTCCGGCTCGCCGGCACCAAGGCCAATAATGTCTTTGCCCGCTGCACGGAGTTCCGCGGCTTTGTTGGTGACTGCGAGGGTGGGAGAGGGCTTGATCGCCTGTACTCGGCTGGAAAGTTGAAGGTCCAAACTTGAGCTCCTTAAAGCTGCGTCTTATTGGGCTGCGATCGGCCGGGGGAGCCTGAGATGGCTGAAAATCACCCAGCCGTCGATCGGGGTGATGGTATCATGAAGCCGGCGCAACGCTAAATTTCTAACCATGTTGGCCTGACAACAGGCCTGCACGCCCAGTACCGGAGGTTTTCTGCCCGTTATGGCCAATAAAGAGTCCCATGTCGCCAAAGACAGCGTGTTCCGGGTGGCGTCGTCGTACCAGCCCGCCGGTGATCAGCCGAACGCCATTCGCGAACTGGTGGACGGCATCCGTTCCGGTCTGGCGCACCAGACCCTGCTGGGGGTCACGGGCTCGGGCAAGACCTTTACCATTGCCAACGTGATCCAGGAACTGCAGCGGCCCACCATCGTCATGGCCCATAACAAAACCCTGGCGGCTCAGCTGTACGGCGAGTTCAAGGAGTTCTTCCCGGACAACGCGGTGGAGTACTTCGTCTCTTACTACGACTACTACCAGCCGGAAGCCTACGTGCCGTCGTCCGACACCTTCATCGAGAAGGATGCGTCTATCAACGAACACATTGAGCAGATGCGGCTGTCGGCCACCAAGGCCCTGCTGGAGCGCCCGGATGCGATTATCGTGGCGACGGTGTCGTCCATTTACGGCCTGGGCGATCCGGAATCCTATCTGAAGATGATGCTGCACCTTGACCGGGGGGATCAGGTCGATCAGCGCTTTATTCTGCGGCGGCTGGCGGAACTCCAGTACACCCGCAACGATATTGAGTTCCATCGGGCCAACTATCGGGTCCGGGGCGAGGTCATTGATGTCTTTCCCGCGGAATCGGAGAAAGAAGCCATCCGGATCGAGCTGTTTGACGACGAGGTGGAGAACCTGAGTTACTTCGACCCGCTGACCGGCGAGGTTCTGCGCCGAGTGCCCCGGGTCACCATTTACCCGAAATCGCACTACGTAACGCCCCGTCAGACGGTGTTGGACGCGGTGGAGCAGATCAAGGTGGAACTCGATGAGCGGCTTCAGCAGTTGCGCGACAACAACCGGCTGGTGGAAGCGCAGCGGCTTGAGGAGCGGACCCGTTACGACATCGAGATGATGCTGGAGCTGGGGTACTGCAACGGCATTGAGAACTACTCCCGATACCTGTCCGGACGGCGGCCGGGCGAGGCACCGCCGACGTTGTTCGATTACCTGCCGCCCAATGCCTTGCTGATTGTCGACGAATCGCACGTCACCATTCCCCAGATCGGCGCCATGTACAAAGGCGACCGGTCCCGCAAGGAAACTCTGGTGGAGTATGGCTTCCGGTTGCCGTCGGCGCTGGATAACCGACCCATGCGCTTTGAGGAATGGGAGCGCATCGCGCCGCAGATGATTTTTGTCTCGGCAACCCCCGGCAACTACGAGGCGGATCACGCCGGCCAGGTGGTTGAGCAGGTGGTTCGGCCGACGGGGCTGCTGGACCCGGAAATCGAAGTCCGGCCGGCGTCGACCCAGGTTGATGATCTGCTCTCGGAGATTCGCGCACGGGTCGCGGTCAACGAGCGGGTGTTGGTGACCACGCTGACCAAGCGAATGGCGGAGGATCTGACCGACTTCCTGATGGAGCATGATATTCGGGTGCGTTACCTGCATTCGGACATCGACACCGTAGAACGGGTGGAAATCATTCGCGATCTCCGGCGCGGTGAGTTCGATGTGCTGGTCGGTATCAACCTGTTGCGGGAGGGGCTCGACATGCCGGAGGTGTCACTGGTGGCGATCCTGGACGCCGATAAGGAAGGCTTCCTGCGCAGCGAGCGTTCGCTGATCCAAACCATTGGTCGGGCTGCCCGAAACGTGAACGGTAAAGCCATTCTGTACGGCGACCGGATCACCGGATCCATGCAGAAGGCCATCGACGAGACCGAGCGCCGCCGGGCCAAGCAGATGGCCCACAACGAGGCTCATGGCATCACGCCTCAGGGGCTGAACAAGAAAATTGCCGACATCATGGAAGGTGCTCCCGGCGGCGGTGGCCGGGGCCGTCGTCGGGCCGAGCGGCCTGGGCAGAAAGTGGCGGAGGACGCCGAGGGCTATCGCGTCAACAGAACCGAGCGATCGCCCGAGCAGGCGCTCAAGGACATCGCCCGTCTGGAAGATGAGATGTACAAGGCGGCGTCGGAACTGGATTTCGAGACCGCCGCCCGTCTGCGCGATGAAATCGCCGAACTCAAAGAGGCGGCTCTGCGCGCCGGTTAGATCCTCGGTCGATCAGTCCCGTTTGGGGCCGACGATGACGGCGGCCCGAAGCGGCTGATTCCGCCCATACTGGGACATCTTGCTGAACACCCGTTTGTCGATGGGCAGGTACTGCTTGTCGGCGATGGTTTCGCCGGCATCGGCATCGATTTCCGGGTCGTGCAGGTAAACAAAACGGTCGTCGGTGGCGCAGACGGTCACCCAGTGCGGCACCCGGCTGCGGTTCAGCTGCCAGGTGCTGATAAGAATGACCGGAATCTGACCGGCCAGCAAGGCCTGTTCCATGGTGTCCAGGGTGAGCGGTTCGTGGTGCAGTTGGATGGTGGTTCGGCCGATGTCCTGCAGAAAACCTTCGTGCACCAGATCCAGCACCCGCTTTTTGTCCGGATTGCGCACCGTGTCTTTGAACAGCGCCCCCTCCCGGCTGATCCAGGCACTGGCCTCAAAGCCCCGCTGCCAGGCGGACAGGGCCAGCCCATGGGGGCCGCAGCCGCCATGGCCGGATAGCATGAACACCGTGGTCGCTTCCCGCCATATTTTCAGTTCGTCGAGCGTGGTCATGGGTTGCTGCTCGTCCAGCGCTGCCATGGCCATGATCAGCGCTGAGGGGCCGCAGGTGAATTCGGTCGTCTGCGGGTAGTAGGGCACGGGCCGGAAAGCCTGAGTAGGCTCATAGTACAGAATGCGTCGCTCGAAACGCAGGGCGTTGCCGTGGTCTTCGTAGTAGTCGCGGTAGGTGCCAAACTGGCGGTAACCCAGGCGCTTGTAGAGGCGAATTGCCCCGGCGTTGTCCTCTCGAACCTCCAGCCGCATCACGATGCGACCGGCACTGGCGGCCTCCTGTTCGGCCTGCCGTACCAATCGTTCGCCCACACCGTGCCCTCGCACGGCCGGTGATACCGCGATCGAGTAAATCCGGGCAAGGCGGGTGGCCGCGTTCATCAGTACCAGGCAATAGCCGACGAGATCGCCCGAGCGTGTGGCAACGATCAGACGGTCCCGGGGCATTTCCAGAAACCGCCGAAAGCTGCGGCGGGACAGCCGATCATCCGTGAAGCAGCGGTTTTCCAGTTCAACCAGGGCATTCAGATCACGCACGGTGGCGGGGCGCAGGCAAATCTCAGACATCTAATCACGGCCTTAGGCAGAGCGGGTAGGCAGAGGCTACCCTTGATGCAAGGATTATGGACGAGCCCGGCGCCTGTGCAAGCGGCACGCCCATGCGTAAAAGCACGCATCTTTGACGGATTGTGTGGCGGTCCGTTGCGGCGTATTGTGGCGCTAACTTTGCCCGGCAAGCCTTTCAGGGAGGAATGCCAAGTGTCTCGCCTGCTTATCGTTGTGGATCGTGCCAGTGATTGGGCGCCTTACTACCCCAGTGAGGATGTTGTCACCTTTGATCAGTACCTGCAATCGTCGCCGCCCCGATCCGGGCGGGTGCGGGTTATTAATCTGTGCCACAGCGCTCGGTATCTGAGCCGCGGCTATTATTGCTCGCTGTTGGCGGAGGCCCGGGGCCACAACGTTGTGCCATCGGTGATGACGCTCAACGATCTGAGCCGGAAAGGGCTGTTCTCGCTTGAGCTGGAAGAGCTGGACGCGAGCGTGGTGGACTGGCTGGAACAGGCCGGCGCCCGGATCGGAGCCGAAAACGGGGCCGATGCCACCCATGAAGTCCGAATCCGAACCTTCTTCGGGCAGGCGGAACAGCCTGCGCTCAAGCCGGTGGCTCGGGTGCTGTTCGAGCGGTTTCCGTGCCCGATTCTGGAAGTGGTGTTTCGCCGCCGTCGTAAATGGCAGATTGATTCCATGAAACCGGGGGCGCCGGCCGACCTGACCGCCCGGGAGCAGGATGTGTTCGCGGAAGCGCTGGATCGCTTCAGCAGCACGCTTTGGCGTAAACCCCGGGCCCGTAGGCGCTATCGGTTTGACCTGGCGATGCTGGTCGATCCGGAGGAACAGATGCCACCCAGTGATGAGATTGCGCTGACGCGTTTTGAGAAAGCCGGTCGTAAACTCGGCATCAATGTAGAGCGGGTGACTCGGCGCGACTATATGCGCCTGCCCGAGTACGATGGCCTGTTTATCCGCGAGACCACCGCCATTGACCACCACACCTATCGATTCGCCCGTAAGGCGGAAACGGAAGGGCTGGTGGTGATCGACGATCCGGTCTCGATTCTCCGGTGCACGAACAAGGTGTTTCTGGCGGATTTGTTGAAAACCAACCGGGTGCCGACGCCGAAAACCCTGATCCTGTCCCGTGACCAGAAAGACGCGGTAGAGCAGGTCGTCGCCGAACTGGGTTTCCCGGTCGTGATCAAGATTCCGGACGGCGCGTTTTCGCGCGGTGTCACCAAAGCCAAGGACGTCGGTGCCCTGAAAACCGGTCTCAAGGACCTGTTTCGGCAGTCCGCGCTGGTTCTGGCCCAGGAGTATCTGTACACCGACTACGACTGGCGTATCGGTGTTCTGGGAGGACGGGCGATCTATGCCTGTAAGTATATGATGGTAAAAGGGCACTGGCAGATATACCAGCACGGTGGTGTCGGGGTTGAGAGCGGTGACTTCGAAACCCTGCCGACCTACGAGGTACCGCGCAAGGTGATTCAGGCGGCGCTGAACGCTACCCGTCTGATTGGCGACGGCCTTTACGGTGTCGATATCAAACAGTCCGGCAATCGGGTGGCGGTTATTGAAGTCAACGACAACCCGAGCATCGATTCCGGTGTCGAGGATAAATTCCTTGGCGGCGAGCTGTACACCCTGGTGATGCAGGAGTTCCTGTCGCGCATGGAAGCCAAACGGCGGGTCTGACCCTTGGTGGGTCAGGCCTCGCTCACCCAGACCCGGACGCTGCCAAACCACGGGTAAGCCGACAGCGCATCGCGGATGCTGTCGGCCGTGATGGCCTCGATCCGCTCCGGGGTGTCGAAGAACAGTTCCAGATGCACCTTGTTTTTCAGATAGTGAAGTCGCAGCCGGTTGTTACCCGGCAGCTGGCCCAGGTGCTGGTAGAGCAGATCCCGGATTTCCTCCCGAGACGGTAAGGCCTCGGTGGTGGGCGGGTGGCTCTCGTCGTTCTCGGCATCGATATGCACGTTAATATCGCGCAGGTTTTCCAGCGCCTCGCGCATCGCGGCGGCCACCCGGATACCGATCTGGTGACCCTCCGAGACGCTGATTTCCGGCCGCACGACCAGATGAATATCCAGCAGGATGTCGTGGCCCATGCGCCGGCTGCGCAGCTCGTGGATATTCCTCACGCCGTCGGTGCTGCGGGCGATCTCCCGCAGCATGTCGATGTCGTCGGCAGACAGGCCGGTGTCGATCAGCTCTTTGACGCTGTCCCAGGTAAACTTCCAGCCCACGTGGATAATGATGCCGGCGATAACGACCGCCGCCAGCACGTCCAGCCATGGCCAGCCGAGCATGGCACCGGCGGTGGATATCAGGACAACCACCGACGACAGCGCGTCGGTGCGGCTGTGCCAGGCGTTGGCGATGATCAGGTCAGAGCGAATGGCCTGGCCCACGTGTCGGGTGTAACGATAGATCCACTCTTTGGCGGCGACGGAGATGGCGGCAGCCACGAGGACGGGCCAGCCGGGCACGGCGTCAATATTCCCGGCCACCAGGCGAAGCAGGTTCTCCCAGGCGAGGGCCGCACCGACGGCGATCAGAATGCTGCCCAGCAACAAGGTGCCGAACGTCTCGATACGTTGATGGCCGTATGGATGTTCATCGTCCGGCGCTCGACGGGAGACGCGCATCACCCCCAGGACCACCAGATCCGAAGCGACGTCTGAAAAGGAGTGAACGCCATCCACGATTAGAGCCTGCGAATGGAACAACGTGCCGGCAACGACTTTGATCAGCCCGAGCGCGGCATCCAGTACCATTCCAATCACGGTGACCCGGGACGCTGCACGAACTTCTGTGCTGGTATCGTTTTGCCGGACAGCGGATGCGGGGGCAGGGTCTTCCATGCGCCAAAGGCTCCGTTTTGGGTGAAGTCTGGCCATTATAGCGCCAGATCCGCCTTCCGGGGCCTGGAAATACCGCATTCGCTGAGTATTTTATGCACACTGTTGCAACGGCATGACGATGTAACGAAATGTTCGTTTTCGTCGCGTGATCGCCGTCAAGTTTTATAACTTGTTGAAAAATAGAAGAAAATAAACTGGTCAAAAAATGATCAATTTGCAGGCTGGCGCAGTTATCAAGGCATGCGAACGCTTGCCCCGGGATTTTCAACAGGGTTATCCACAGATTCCGTGGAAAAGGTTACGGGACCCTCTCCAATCGGTCATTTGTTACCGATAACGTGCGTCCACGAGCTGCTGTGGAAAACTTCCGGTATACTGCCGCGCACACGTTTTTTGGGGGAATTCCGATGTACGGTGCTGTCCGAAACCTGTTGTTCCGCCTGCCACCGGAACAGGCTCACCAGGTCGCGCTCAGTGGGCTCGACCTTGCTCACAAACTTGGAGTGTTGGGTTTTCTCTCGCCCAGTATTCGTTCACTTCCGGTACAGGTTATGGGACTGGAATTTCCCAATCCGGTGGGGCTCGCCGCGGGGCTGGACAAGAACGCCGATCATATCGACGCGCTCGGTGCACTGGGCTTCGGCTTTATCGAAGTCGGAACGGTGACCCCGCTCGCTCAGCCTGGTAACCCCAGGCCCAGGCTGTTCCGCCTGCCGGAGCATGAGGCCATCATCAATCGGATGGGGTTCAATAACGAGGGCCTGGCGCACCTGATCGAACGTGTGGAAGCTCGTAAGTACCCCGGTATCCTGGGTATCAATGTCGGTAAGAATAAGGACACCCCGAACGAAGACTCGGAGTGTGACTACCGAAAGGGTATTGAGGCGGTTTATCCCCATGCCGATTACATCGCGGTCAATGTGTCGTCGCCGAATACCCCGGGGCTTCGTGACCTGCAGTTCGGCGATTCCCTCAAGCGGCTGCTGGATGCCATCAAGGACGAACAGAGCCGCTGTGAAAAAAGCAGCGGGCGGTATGTCCCGATTGCGGTCAAGATTGCGCCCGATATGGACGATGCGGGTATTCGTTTCGTTGCGGAAGCACTCAAGGAGGCGGGGCTGGACGGTGTGATCGCCACCAATACCACCATCAACCGGGACGCGGTTGCCGGTCACCCGCTGGCGGATGAAGCTGGCGGTCTCAGTGGTGCGCCGGTCCGTGAGGCGTCAGTACGGGTGATTCAGGGCCTCTACGCCGAGCTGGGTGAGGCGATCCCGATCATTGGCGTCGGCGGGATTACGGACGGAGACAGCGCGGCAGAAAAAATTCGTGCCGGGGCGAAACTGGTGCAGATCTATACCGGGTTTATCTATCGTGGTCCGAAGCTGATTCGAGAGGCGGTCGAGGCAATACGAAAGGACGGACAGCGCACCTGAAAAAAGGTGGGCCCGCTGAGCGGGCCCTTGCGGGGAATAAACCCCGTTGCGCTTCTTCGCATGGTACGGGGCGGGAGGCCCCGTTTTGGTTGCTCTGGTTACTGCGTTAAATTGTGCACATTTCCTATTGGAAAAAGATCAGATCAGGCTAACGGTGTTTGCTCGGCCGGCCCTTCACCCCGTGGTGACAGTGGCCAGTTTGTGGATACCGGATACGCCGGTCATGCCCTCCCAGTTATCGGTGCGGCCTTCGCGCCACCCATTCAACCACTCCTGTCGGACATCCGGTTGTTCAATGGGGCAGCTGTCTTTGGATTTTCCGGACACGCCAGCGAGATAACCCCGCTTGAATGCACGAGCGTACATGTCTCTTTTCTGTCTTTTCATGCCGTTCCTCACTGATGGATTAACAGAACAAGCGTGTACACATCTGCAGTGACCATGGCAATGCTATCCACTCGGGGATAAGCCACTATTGCCAGTACCGGCCAGAGCAGTCAGGATCCTGTTAACGGAAGCTTTTCTGGGCTTCCGGAACGACGCGTCACTTACAAGGTAGAACGAACGCAGAGTGGCTGTACACTATTTATTTCGTCTATGTGACCCTTTTCTTATAGTTTCGTGAAATAAAAAACACGGTGTTGAGCGTACAATGGCCGCCAGAACGGAAACTTATCCGCGCCGATGTCTGACCAGGAGTCTGTTTTGTCCAAACGTGTATTTTTCGTAACCTGCCCGAAGGGCGTGGAGTATCTGCTGGGCGATGAGCTGAGAGCCATCGGCCTGGAGCCGGTTCGGAATGCGCCCGCGGGCGTCTGGGCGGAAGGGACGTTGGAGGCGGGCTATCGTGCCTGCCTGTGGTCGAGGCTCGCCAACCGGGTGATCCTGCATCTCGCGGAGATTGATGCCACCAGTGGCGACCAGCTGTATGACGGTGTCGTGCACCTGGACTGGCAGGCGCATATTCCGGTCTCCGGCAGCTTTCGGGTGACGTTCCTGGGCCAGAATGAGGCGATCCGTAACACTCAGTTTGGTGCACAAAGGGTCAAGGACGGCATCGTCGATCGTTTCCGGCTCAATGGCGGCGCCCGGCCATCGGTCGATGCCAAGCAGCCGGACGTGACGGTGTCCGCGCGGCTGAACCGGGGCCGGCTGTCGCTGGGTATTGATCTGAGCGGCCAGAGCCTGCACATGCGTGGGTACCGCACGGAGAAAGGCGTTGCGCCTTTGAAAGAAAACCTGGCGGCGGCCTTGCTGATGCGCGCGGGGTGGCCGGAAATCGCGGAAGCGGGCGGTGATTTCCTGGACCCGATGTGCGGCTCCGGAACGCTGGTGATCGAAGCGGCGATGATGGCGCTGGATCAGGCACCGGGTCGGAAACGGGCGCACTTCGGCTTTGAGCGCTGGCTGGGCCACCAGCCCGATCTGTGGCTGGCACTGCGTCAGGAGGCGGAGCGCAGAGCGCACGAAGGCAAGCAGCGCAGAGTGCCGAAATTGGTCGGGTTTGATCAGGATGCCCGGGTTATAGCAACCGCCCGGAAAAACATTCAGCGCGCCGGTCTGGACGGTGTTGTCCACGTGGAGGCCTGCGCGGTTGCCGATCTGCAGCTGGAAGGGCAGTGGTCGAACAGCGGGCTGGTGCTGACCAATCCACCCTACGGTGAGCGGCTGAGCGAGCGCCGGGAATTGGGTGCGCTTTACCAGTCGCTCGGGGCGGCGGTCAAGCGGGCGGTACCCGGCTGGCGGCTGGGCGTGTTCACCGGCGCGCCGGAGTACGGCAAGTCGATAGGGCTGCGGAGTTTCAAACAGTACAAGTTGTTCAATGGCAAGCTGCCGGCGCAACTGTTGCTGTTTGAGGTGAACGAGGCCAGTGCAATGACGCCTCGGGAGCCAACAACTCCTGGCGAGGTCCGGCCCCGAATTGCCAATCCGGACCGGGCCGACATGCTGCGTAACCGGTTGCGGAAGAATCTGAAGACCATCGGCCAATGGGCGCGTCGGCAGGGTATTGACTGTTACCGGCTCTACGACGCCGATATGCCGGAGTATGCGTTGGCGGTGGATTGGTATGACGGACGCGTGCATGTGCAGGAGTATGCCGCGCCCAAAACCGTCGACGAGAAGGCCGCCAGGGAGCGCCTTGCCGAGGCGCTGGCGGTGATTCCGGAGGTGCTCGGTATCGAATCGTCCGAGCTGGTCTGCAAACAGCGACAGCGGCAGACCGGAACCCGGCAATACGAAAAGCAGGCCGCGACCGGGGAATTCTTTACCGTCAGCGAATACGGCTGCGCGCTGCGGATCAATCTGAAGGACTATCTGGACACTGGGCTGTTTCTGGATCACCGTCCGGTCCGTTACTGGATTCAGACGCACGCCCGTGGGCTGCGGTTTCTGAACCTGTTCTGCTACACCGGGGCGGCCACGGTGCATGCGGCGGTGGGTGGGGCGAGCCGGTCCCTGAGTCTGGACATGTCGAAAACCTATGTTAACTGGGCCCGGGAAAACCTGGCACTGAACCAGGCCGACCCCCGAAAACACCGGGTCGAGCAGGCCGACTGTCTTGCCTGGCTGGCCTCTGAGCCGACGCCGGATCAGCGGTTTGACCTGATCTTCATGGACCCCCCGACGTTTTCGAATTCGGCCCGGATGGAGGGCGTGCTGGACATCCAGAGAGATCACCCGGACCTGATTCGTCAGGCTATGGGCCGGCTGGCGTCCGATGGCCTGCTGATTTTTTCCAATAATTTCCGGAAATTCCGGTTGGAGGACAGTCTGGAATCCGAGTTTGAGGTCCGGGAGGTGTCAGCCAGCACCATCGACCGGGATTTCCAGCGCAACCCGAAAATCCATCGCTGCTGGCACATTCGCCATCGGAGCTAGAATTCGTAGCGCACGCCACTGGAGAACTGGAAGCTGTTGACGTCGGTGACGGTGTCTTCAAACAGCTTGCCGCCCTCGAACACCAGGTACACGTCGTCGGCGACCTCGAAATCCAGTCCGGCCAGCCAGCTGATGGAGAATCCGCTCTTGGGAAACTCGTCGCCAAAGTCGCGATAGGGCCGGTTACGGTCCTCTTCCGGGTTGTCCAGGTCAACGTCGCCCTCGATGTAGGAAAAACCAAACTGACCGTAGGCATTGGCGTAGTCGGTGATCGGGTAGTGCATGCCGATGTACCAACTGGCGTAGTAGTCGACCGACAGCGTCAGATCGCTGTTGGGAACGTCGAGATCCCCGAACCCTGCCCCTGCGCGCAGTTCGGCGTGAAAGAGGTCGGTGATGTGCCCGCCGACCACCAGCGTGCCGGCGTTGGTCCAGCCGCGTTCAGAGTCGGGGCCGATGGTGCGGTGGTTGAGGGCGGTGGCGAGCAGGCCAATGTAATGCTTGTCGTACCGTGGGGTGGTGTCCTGGGCTAGCGCCGGTTGCGCGAGCAGGACCATAAAACCCAGCCCTGCCAGAGAGCGGACCAGGCGGTTGGAATCAGGAGCGTTGGATACAGCCGGTTTCATTGTTATAGAGTTTCCTGACGACAAGAGCGATGGGCCGATTCTGCCTTGTGTAACGGATTGTTACGTCGACCCAGGTCACACTTCCCCCTCGTCACTCAGCGTCCAGGTAGCCCTCTTCCCGAGCCAGCAACAGCAGCGCGTAGACACCGTTTTCCGGTAGCTGGGGCTCCAGCCCCTCGTCGAACAACAGTTGCCGCCGTCGGTCTTCCAGGGTTTCCCGGTCGCGATTGACAATCAGCTCGGTAATCGGCGCGATCTCAAACGGCGCTTCCTGCCGCACTGCGGAAAAGATCAGGTCAACGAGCACTTCGTCCGGATCGAGCCCATCGACGTAAACGGTTTCGTCTGGCAGGTCCTGATGCAGCTCTCGGGCCAGCTCAATCAACGGGACGCCCTGTTCCTCCAGATAGAACAGGTCAACATCGCCGAGGTCACCGTCTTCGGGCAGCCAGGCCTCCTCCGGTGCGATCACTACGGTTTTCATTCGACCGTCGGCGAGCGACCAGGCCATCGCGGTCGGGAACAGGGCGTCGTCAGTCTGGCAGTATTCGATATCGAGAAACCGGGGTAGGGACACGGTCAACTCCGTTGGTTGTCAGTGGCTGGGGGCGGAAAACTGGCACGGGTCTGTAGGAGCGCATTTCGCTTCATGCCATACTGTTACCGCAATTATCGATCAATCAGGGATCTCATGGAACACGCTGAATTTAACAACGATTTGATTGAGTTTCTGAACCGCTCACCCACCCCCTGGCACGCGGTGGCGACCATGAAGCAGCGGCTTGATGCCGCCGGTTTCCAAGCGCTGGATGAACGGGATGACTGGAACCTGGCCAGCCAGCAAGGGTACTACGTCGTTCGCAATGGCTCATCCATTGTCGCGTTTCGAACCGGCAAGGGCGATGTGACCACCAGCGGTGTCCGCATGGTGGGCGCGCACACCGACAGCCCCTGTCTGAAAGTGAAGCCGAACCCGGAACTTCGGCGCAAAGGCTACTTTCAGCTCGGGGTGGAAGTCTACGGTGGCGTCCTGCTGAACCCCTGGTTTGACCGCGACCTGTCCCTGGCCGGGCGGGTCACGCTGCTGGACGACGAGGGCGGGGTGCGCGATGCCCTGGTGGATTTCCGCAAGCCGGTGGCGTTTATCCCGAGCCTGGCCATCCATCTGGACCGGGACGCCAACAGCAACCGGACCGTCAACGCCCAGACCGATCTGCCGCCGGTGCTGATGCAGGTGCCGGACAACGACAGTACCCGTTTTAGCGATGTGCTGGCCCGGCAGGTGGCGGCGGAAACCGGCATCAAGCCGCGGAAGATACTCGGCTACGAGCTGAGCTTCTACGATGCCCAACCGGCGGGATTCGTCGGGCTCAACGACGAGTTCATTGCTTCCGCCCGGATGGACAACCTGCTGAGTTGCTACATCGGTCTGCAGGCACTGATTCACGCCTCGGGGGACCAGGCGGCGCTGCTGGTCTGCAACGACCACGAAGAGGTTGGCAGCATGTCCGCTGAGGGTGCCCAAGGGCCGTTCCTGTCGGCGGTACTGGAGCGCTGGTGCGGATCCGGCAAGGCCCGCGCGATCGCGCATTCGATGATGATCTCCGCCGACAACGCGCACGGTGTTCACCCCAACTACATCGACCGGCACGATGAAAACCACGGCCCGATCCTGAATCGTGGGCCGGTGATCAAGGTCAACCACAACCAGCGATACGCCACCAACAGTCGGTCGGCGGCGCTGTATCGCCACATCAGCGATGAGCTGGGCTTGCCACATCAGACCTTTGTGGTGCGCAGCGACATGGCCTGTGGCAGCACCATCGGGCCTTTGACGGCCTCCAACCTGGGCGTGACCACGCTGGACATTGGCGTGCCCCAGTTTGGTATGCATTCCATTCGGGAGCTGATCGGCGCGGACGACGGTCACACCCTGTTCCGGGTATTGACCGAATTCCTGCAGCGGGAGAAAGTATTCTGAACCGGAACGAAAAAGGCCGCTGACGGTGGTCAGCGGCCTTTTGGAATTCAGTGGCTCCCCGAGCTGGGCTCGAACCAGCGACAAACGGATTAACAGTCCGTTGCTCTACCAACTGAGCTATCGGGGAACAATCTCGAAGTGGCGCGCATATTAAGGGCTTTCATTTGCGTCGTCAACCCCATGATATAAAAGGTTAAAGATTGCTCAATCGTCGTACCATTTCATACCGCCCGCCGCTGTGGTTGCGTAACGGCCACGTTCAGTCGGTTTGGCCGACGCTGTTCCGTTCGGTGGCCCTGCCAGAGCCGGTGCGCGAGACCTTGCCGACGCTCGATGAGGACGAACTGCTGCTGGACTGGTATCGCCAGGGTAGCGATCGTCTGGCCATCATTTCCCATGGCCTGGAGGGACACAGTCGCCGGCCTTACGTCCTCGGGCTGGCCCGGGCACTGATGGCCGAGGGGTGGGATGTACTGGCGTGGAATTTCCGGTCCTGTGGTGGGGTGATGAACCGTCAGCCCCGGTTTTACCACAGCGGCGCCACCGAGGACCTCGAGCACGTTATTCGGCACGGCTTTGAGCAGGGGTACCGACAATCGTTTCTGTCGGGGTTCAGCATGGGAGGCAACCTGACCCTGCTGTACCTGGGGCAGCAGGGGGAGCGGGTCGACAGCCGGATCTGCGGTGCGGTGGCCTATTCGGTACCTTGCGACCTGGCCGGCAGCGCGGAAACCCTGGCGCTACCCAGCCGGCGTATCTACATGAAGCGATTCCTGAAAGACCTGCACCAGAAAATGCAGGACAAGGCCCGCCGCTACCCGGAGCTGATCAATGTCGATGGCTTCGAACGGATTCGCACGTTCCGGGAATTCGACGACCGCTATACCGCGCCGCTCCACGGCTTCCGGGACGCCGAGGACTACTGGGCCGAGTGTTCGGCGCTGCCTCGGTTGCGGGATATCCGGGTGCCGGCCCTGATGGTCAACGCGGCCGATGATCCTTTCTTGTCGGCCGCTTGCTTCCCGGAATCACGGCGGGTGCTCGGCGCCCATGTCCGGTTGGAGGCCCCGCGATGGGGCGGCCATGTCGGGTTTGTTGAACTGGCCAAAGACGGCTATTACTGGTCCGAACGCCGGGCTCTGGGCTTCCTGAACCATCTGTTATGAGCCGGCGGTGGTTGCCGTGGTCGACTCCAGCAGTGGCCGCAGATGTGGCCAAAGGTTGTCCAGCAGCCGTGCTTGCGCCGGTTCGGTGGGATGAATGCCGTCGGCCTGCATCATCCCGGCCTGGTCAAACAGTCCGTCGAGGAAAAAGGGAACCAGCGCGGTGTCGTAACGGTCCGAGAGCTTCGGGTAGAGCTGGGCAAACAGGTCGGTATAGCGAGGGCCGTAATTTGGCGGAATCTGCATACCCACCAGCAGGACCCGACCGCCCGCCGCCTGGACCTGTTCGATCATGGCGGCCAGGTTGCGTTCGATGACCTGGGGCGGAAACCCCCGCAGGCCGTCGTTGCCGCCCAGTTCGATGACCACCACCTCGGGGTTGTGTTTCTCCAGCAAGGCCGGCAGGCGCCGGGCGCCGCCGTCGGTGGTTTCGCCGCTGATGCTGGCGTTGACCACCGACCAGTGATCCAGGCCCTGGCGGGTCAGCCGGTTCCGGAGCAGTTCCACCCAGGCGCGCTCGGAGGGCACGCCGTAGGCCGCGCTCAGACTGTCGCCCAGAATGAGTATGGTGTTTTGTTGGGGCGTTGCGTTCGATGCCAACGCCATAGTAGCCAGGATAACCACCAGCAGGGTTGATCTGACTGCGCGTGTTACCGTATCCATAAACAACTCACAGACCCTAAAACCGTGCGTGAACGCCAAAACCCGGGAGACTCCGTGAACCAGATGATCCATCACCGCTCCGACAACCAACCGCCGATGCTGCAGGTCACCAACCTCACGCACCGGGTTCCCCTTGAAACCGATACGCTGACGATCTTGCAGGGGGTCAGTCTCGAAATCAATCGTGGGGAGTCGGTGGCGATCGTCGGCCGCTCCGGTTCGGGCAAAACCACCTTGTTGGGGTTGCTGGCCGGTCTGGATACGCCAACCGAGGGTACGGTGATGCTCGATGGCGCCGAAATCAGCAGTCTGTCCGAAGATGCGCGCGCCCAGCTCCGGGCCAGCCGGGTCGGTTTCGTGTTCCAGTCCTTTCAGTTGCTGCCGGCGCTGACGGCACTGGAAAACGTGATGTTGCCGCTGGAACTTGCCGGCAGGAAAGCGCCGGAGGAGCGGGCACGGGAGCTGTTGACCCGGGTGGGGCTGGAAGCCCGGCTCACGCACACGCCCCGACAGCTTTCGGGCGGAGAGCAACAACGGGTTGCCATTGCCCGGGCGTTCGCCTCCGAGCCGTCTATCCTGTTCGCGGATGAGCCGACCGGAAATCTGGATAACCGGACCGGCCGCGCGGTGTCCGATCTTCTGATGGCACTGAACCGGGAACAGGGCACCACGCTGGTCATGGTGACCCACGACGAGCAGCTGGCGGCCCGCTGTGGCCGGCAATTTCATATCGAGGAAGGGCAGCTGAGCGAATCCCGTGCGGATCTGGAGCCGGTGTCCTGATGGCGGCTGAACGGAAACTCCTGTCGATTCGCCGGGACTGGCGTGAGCGCGATGTGCGCGTGGTTCTGGTGGCGTTGATCATCGCGGTCGCCACCGTGGCGACGATCGCCCTGTTTGCCAGCCAGTTGCAACGGACTCTGGTCACGTCCGCCAGTGCCTTTCTGGCGGCCGACCGGCAACTGGAGGCGGAAAATGGCCGCCCGGTTCCGGATCAGTGGTTGCAGGAAGCGGCGGCCCGTGGTCTGGCGACCGGCCAGATGGTGGAATTCTCGACCATGGTGTTCGGCGGGGATCGTTTTCAGCTGGTGGCGGTGAAAGCCGTCAGCGACGAGTATCCGCTGCGGGGTGACGTTGAAATCCAGCGCGCCCCGGAGGCGGCGCGCGAGCTGGTGGCATCCGGGCCGGCGCCGGGCGAGGTCTGGATCAATCCGCGGCTGCTCAGGCTGCTTGAGCTGGAAATTGGCGACACTCTGGAAGTGGGCAATCGGTCCCTGACGGTGACGGCGCTGCTGGTGCGGGAACCGGACGGCGGCTTCCGGCTCTCGGCGCTGGCGCCCCGGGTGATGATGCACCGGGAAGATGTGGCGTCGACCGGTGTCGTCCGTGAGGGCAGCCGGGTGGAGTATGTCTATCTGTTCGCCGGCGATGACGCCGCGCTGGACGATTACTACCGCTGGCTCGAACCCAGGCTGGAACCGAGTCACGAGTGGGAAGGTATCCGGGATGGCGAGACCTTTTCCCGCTCGCTCCAACGTGCCGAGCGTTTCCTGCTGCTGGGGGGCAGCCTGGCGGTACTGCTTGCGGCCGTGGCCGTGGCCGTGGCCAGTCGTCAGTACGCGCTGTCTCAGCGCGATACCGTGGCACTGCTGAAAACGCTTGGGCTGGAGGGGGCCGGAATCGGGCGGCTGTACCTTCGGCGCCTGATGCTCTGGGGCGCCGCCGGGGTGTTGGGCGGGCTGCTGGTATCGCTGCCGCTGTTCTGGCTGCTGGCCGGTGCGCTGAGCGACGTACTGGAACGCCCGGTGGATATTCGGCTGGATCCGATGGCGCTGATGCCGGCACTGCTGACCGCACTGGTGTCGTTGTTTGCTTTCGCCTATCCACCGATCCGCCGGCTTCGGCAGGTGCCGGCCATGCGGGTACTGCGCAGCCAGCCCGGCGAATCGGGGCGGGAGGCCTGGCCGGATATCGCCATCGCCGTGGTGGCTGTTTTTGGCCTGGTCTGGTTGTACGCCGGAGAGCTGGCGCTGGCGGCATCGCTGCTGGCCGGGCTGGCGCTGCTGCTGGGCACGCTGGCGCTGGTGGGCTGGGTGCTGATGGCGGTGTTGCGCCGGGTTCGCGGTGGCGGCAACGCCTGGCGGCTGGCGCTCGTCGGGCTCTATCGGCACCGGAATGCGAGTCTGTCCCAGATCGCCGTATTCGCCATGACCCTGATGCTGGCCGCCACGCTGATACTGGTCCGCTCGTCGTTGCTGGATGACTGGAAAGCCCAGCTGCCGGAGGACGCGCCCAATCATTTCCTGATTAACATCGCGCCAGATGCGGTGAACGGTGTCGCGGACTATTGGGCCCGCCAGGGCCAGCCCCTGGCAACCCTGTATCCGATGGTGCGGGGCCGGCTGACAGAATTGAATGGGCAGCCGATCAAGGAGGCCGTCAGCAAGGATGAGCGGATCGGTGCGCTCAACCGCGAGCTGAACCTCACCTGGATGGCACAGCTTCCCGAGGACAACGACATCGTGGCGGGGCGGTGGTTCGCCAACGGGGAGCGTACAGGGGTCTCCGTGGAGGCGGAGCTGGCCGAGCGGCTGGGGCTGTCGCTCGGTGATCGCCTGACCTTCACCATAGGTTCCGAGACCGTGACCGAACCGGTGACCAGCATTCGTACGGTGCAGTGGGACAGCATGAAGCCCAACTTCTACATGGTTTTTCCACCCGGTGGCGGGCTGGAGGGCATGCCGGCGACCTGGATCACCAGCTTTTACCTGCCAGCCGACCGGAAAAACGCGCTGAATGGCTTTACCCGCGCGTTCCCGACCGTGTCAGTGCTGGAGATTGATCACGTCATTGCGCGCATTCAGGACATCGTTCAGCAGGTGACCCGGGCCATTGAAACCATCCTGGCGCTGATTCTGGCGGCCGCCCTGGTTGTCCTGGCGGCGGTTGTCAGTGCCACCTTGCGCGATCGTCAGCGAGAGGGCGCGCTGTTGCGCACGTTGGGTGGGCGTCAGTCGCTGCTGGTGCGCAGTACCATGCTGGAATTCGCCATACTGGGGGGCTTTGCCGGATGGCTTGGCGTCGTGGCGGCCGAAGCCGCAGTGTATGCGCTTCAGTTCCGGATGTTTGAGGGGACGTTCCAGTGGCACTGGCCGGTGCTGGTCGGGTTGCCGCTCCTCAGCGCAGTTATTCTGGCGCTGTTCGGACGCTGGCAGCTGCGCACTGTACTCACCGTGTCGCCGATGCTGCTGCTCAGGCGTCTGGAGTGATCTGGCGGTCGGTCAGCGGTAGTTCGCCAGGATGGCGTCCAGCTCACCGTTCTCCCGGATGGTCGCCAGCTCGCGGTTGAACTGATTGGCGAAATCCTGCCAGTCCTTTCTCAGCATGATCCGGAAGTCGTACTGACTGATGCCTTTGTCGGATATCCGGAAGGCGTCCTGCAGACCTTCCGTGCGAAGGATCCATTGCCC
>JBPEXU010000387.1:0-4270 GCA_052031225.1 Marinobacter sp.
CAGGGACAGCAGGGCAATGGTAATGGCGGCAATACCGTAGAACCGGAATCGACGTTCTTTGCGATAGCGGCGCTTGAGTGACTGGCGGACGATCTCCGCCTGTGAGCGATGATCAGTCATACTGTTCCCTATACTTGCGGACAATCTTGAGTGCGATGACGTTCAGCGCCAGGGTGACGATGAACAGCAGCATGCCCAGGGCGAAGGCCGCCAGGGTCTTGGCGCTGTCAAATTCCTGGTCGCCGGTGAGCAGCGTGACAATCTGAACCGTCACGGTGGTCACGGATTCGAGCGGGTTGGCGGTCAGGTTCGCCGCCAGCCCGGCCGCCATCACCACGATCATGGTCTCACCAATGGCCCGGGACGCGGCCAGCAGAATACCGCCCATGATGCCCGGCAACGCCGCCGGGAAAATCACGTTTTTCATGGTCTCGGACTGGGTCGCACCCAGCGCCAGCGAGCCGTCGCGCAGATTCTGAGGCACCGCGTTGATGACGTCGTCGGACAACGACGACACAAACGGAATGATCATGATGCCCATCACCAGGCCGGCGGCCAGCGCGCTCTGGGACGAAGCGTCCAGACCGATCGTTACCGCCAGGTCGCGGATAAACGGCGCCACCGTCAGGGCGGCGAAGAAGCCGTACACTACGGTCGGCACCCCCGCCAGCATCTCCAGCATCGGTTTGATCACCGAACGCATCGGCTTGGAGGCATACTCCGACAGGTACACCGCCGACAGCAAGCCAATCGGCACCGACACCAGCAAGGCGATGGCAGAAATCAGCAGCGTCCCGGTGAACAGCGGGATCACGCCGAAGGCACCCTCCGAACCGACCTGATCGGCGCGCAAGGCGGTCTGGGGGCTCCAGGAGGTCCCGAACAGAAACTCCGTGACCGGCACCTTACCGAAGAACCGGATGGTTTCGAAAATCACCGAAAACACGATGCCGACGGTGGTCAGGATGGCCACGGCGGCACAGACAAAGAACAGCCGCCGCAGAGTCCGCTCGACGTTTTCCCGGGCGTTGATGTGAGGCTGAACGCGAGTCCAGGCGAAGGCCGCGCCCAGCACCGCCAACAGCACCACCAGCAGGCTTTTGAAGGTCGCGCTCTGTTGTTCCAGTGCGATCAGCAGGTCGGCGGCACCGGCGATTTCACCGGGTACAAAATTCGGGTCCAGCTTGCCGGCAGCAACGTTACTGATCTGGGACAGCACCAGACTGGCCTGGCCCGCGGACTGGGGCGCCAACTCGGCAGGCAGGGACGCCATCACCAGGTTCTGGATCACCTTGCCCTCGAACGCCGCCCAGACACCCAACAGAATCAGCGCAGGGATCGCGCACCACAACGCCGCCCGAGCGGCGTAGTAAAAAGGCAGCGCCTTGAGGTTGCGAATACCACCCAGCGGGGTGGCAACGGATCGGGAGCGGAGGTAAGCCAGCCCATAGGCCACCACCGCAATCACCAGAACCAGAGGCAATAGATTGGCCGTTTGCATAAATCTCTCTGCGTATCGTGTGATGTGTTTAGGCGCATTCCATACGCACGAAAAGAACGCGAACCTCGTCGGCCCGCGTTCTTTTCATCGTCCCTGGCGGTATTGAGCGTATTAGAACTCGTTACCGGTCATCGGCGTCAGGTTACGCACGTTCTTCGCCACTTCCATCCGGATGTTGCGCGGGTTCGGAATCAGGCCGACATCCACCAGATAGCCGTTGTCACCCCAGGCACCTTCGCTGGTGAACTCCTCAGCATACTCTTTGATGCCCGGAATCACACCCACGTGCGCGTTCTTGATGTAGAAGTACAGGGAACGAGCGACCGGATAATCTTCATCAGCAATGGTGTCCGGCGTCGGCTCAACCCCGTTGATGGTGGCCGGCTGAATCTGGCTGGTGTTCTCCATCAGGAAGCTGTAGCCGAAGATACCCAGCACATCGGTGTCCTGCGCCAGACGCTGAACGATCAGGTTATCGTTTTCGCCGGCCTCAACAAACGGGCCGTCTTCGCGCATGCTGTGGCAAATGGTCTTGTAGCGGGACTTGTCCTGCTTCTTGATGGCCTTGATCCAGTCGAACTTCTTACAGCCGCCTTCCATCGCGATCTCAACAAAGGCGTCGCGGGTACCGGAGGTCGGCGGCGGGCCCATCACGTTGATCGGCTTGTTCGGCAGACTGGCGTCGATGTCGCTCCAGTTCTGGTACGGGTTCGGCACCAGCTTCTCACCGCCCTTGGGATCGGGCACTTCTTTGGCCAGAGCCAGGAAGATCTGCTTCAGGGTCAGATCCATCTTCTCGGCATTCTTGGAGTTGGCAATAACGATCCCGTCCGAACCGATCTTAACCTCGGTGATGTCTTTTACCCCGTTGTTCTGACACATCTCGAACTCGCTCTTCTTCATCCGGCGAGAGGCGTTGGTGATGTCCGGATGCTGAGTACCGACACCGGCGCAGAACAGCTTCAGGCCGCCACCGGAACCGGTGGACTCCAGCTTCGGCGTCGGGAAATCGGTGTTACGACCGAAACGCTCAGCGACCACGGTTGCGAACGGGTACACAGTGGAAGACCCCACGATGTTTACGGTGTCACGGGCCATCGCGGGCGCGGATACCGCCGCCAGACTGCCGGCCAGGGCAACGGATGCAAGGGCTGCTTTCAATTTCATTACGTTATGTCTCCATCATCGGTGGACGTTGTGTTCGTATCTGTTTTGCCGATGAGTGCATCCTAGGGACGATCTGTGACAGCTTTGTTACAACGCCGAAAATATAGTTCAGTCTGTTCAAATTTCCTTGCAGCGCCGCCAAACCCCGTTAACATGCGGGGTAAAAACAATTCCAGACTTCCAAAAGGCATTTCCATGACAGCATTCGACGATGACAAGCCCACTCCGCGCGGCGAACTCACGCTTCAGGTCATTCCGCTTCCCGCCGACACCAACGCCAACGGCGACGTCTTCGCCGGCTGGCTGGTTCAGCAGATGGACATCGCCGCCGCGACCATGGCCGGGCGCGTATCCCAGGGCCGCAACGCCACGGTCGCCATGGACCGGATGGAATTTCTGTCGCCGCTGCGGGTCGGTTCTCAGGTTGGCTGTTACTGCGAGCTGGTGGACATCGGCCGCAGCTCCATGAAGATCAACGTGGAAGTCTGGACTCTGGACCGGAACGCCAAGCACCCGCGCAAAGTCACCGAAGGCCTGTTCGTGTACGTCGCCATTGATGAACATGGCCGGATTCGGGAAGTGCCGGAGCAGAACCACTAGGTCCGCCCGTTCAGCCCCTGGCGCTGCCGGCTCCGGACGGCAGCGTCCGGAACGCCCAGAGTCCGAGCAGCGGCCCGGGCCAGAGCAGCGCCACCACCCACAGGCCCCAGCTTTGCCAGAGCGCACTGGTGAGCCAGATGGCCGGCAAGGTCAGGCCAAAACCAACCGAGTTCATCACCGCCAGGGACGAGCCGACGGACGCCCGGGGCGCGTGCGCGGCGGCGAGCGCGGAAAACTGCGGCGAATCCGCCACCACCGCCAGGCCCCAGACCATCAGCAGTGCCAGCAACAGCCACGGCGACGCCTCACCCAGCAGCGGATACGCAACTGCCACCAGGCCCGAAGTCGCCAGCGCCCGCCGGGCAACCCAGGCACTGCCGCGGCTGCGACTGAGCCAACCGCCCAGCACGCAGCCGATCGCGCCCATGGCGATGACGGCAAACGCCCCCCAGGCAATCCAGCGCTCCGCCAACTCCAGCCGTTGCAACTCCCGGCCAACCAACAACGGTGTCAGCGTCCAGAACGCGTAGAGTTCCCACATGTGGCCCAGATAACCGCCGGCGGCGGCCCGGAACCGGGGCACCGCCAGCGCCGACAAGCCCTGGCGCAAAGGCACCGGCCCGGAGCGCTCGGGCAGGTGCGGGCCATCGCCGAGCCGCAGTACCAATGCGCCCCCCACCACCGCCAGCACCGACGACGCCATCAATACCCAGGCCCAGGGCAAGCCAAAGGTGGCGCCCCGCATCAGGTGCGGCAACGCGGTCCCCAGTGTCAGCATGCCCACCAGCCAGGCCAGTGCGGCGCCGGCGTATCTGGGCGTCCAGGCAATCACCAGTTTCATACCCAGCGGATAGATGCCGGCCAGACACAGTCCGGTGACGAAGCGCAGCACGATGTCCAGTGGCGGCCAGTGCACCGCCAGGACAAAACCGGTGTTGCTCAGGGCGCCGAGCACACTGGCGACGGCGAAGATCCGGCTGGCGCCGAAGCGGTCCGCCAGCC
>JBPEXU010000388.1:0-7971 GCA_052031225.1 Marinobacter sp.
GCGCGCCAAAAAGAAACACCAGCAGCGGCCCCAGGTAGATGGGCAGGAACCCCAGTCCTTCCTGTGTGGCCCGGCCCACCGCACCGTAAAAGGTCCAGGAGGTGAAGTAAACCGCCAGGGACAGGGCATAGATATGCGTTCGCGCCAGACGCTTGCGGTACAGGCCTGGCTGCCGGTCACCCGCCCAGGCAATCACAAACAGCATGGAGATGTAGGTGATGGAGATGAGTACCAGCAGCCAGGGGCTAATCATCGTATTGCCAATCCCTCCAGACGGTAAAACTCAGGTGCCCTAAACTCAGCTTTGGCAGACGGTCTGATACAACGGGTCGCCGGTTGCCAGCACCTTCATATTGTCAACCCGGGGCCGGCCATCGGAGCCCAGTGGCACCAATTCACCCGACTGGCAGTTCATCAGGTGCACCCGATGGGAAACCGCGTCGGTCACGGTTTGCTCAAACCGATACAGGGTGAACCGCACGATCGCATCGTTGCTGGTATCGTGCCGGATGCTGCTGACGTCGACGGTCGAAAAAGCGGTGACATACGGGAATACGAACGTCCAGGGGCGGAAAAAGATACCCTCCTGCTCGGTGCTGACAATGACGGCTTCGTCCGGCAGCAGGGACTTCTTGTGGTCATACCAGGTGTATTCACCATAAATCAGATAGCCGAGCATGCCGGCGCCGGCGAACACCGGAATGATCCATCGGGGCGCCTGGTTACGGGTGGCGGCTCGGATCCCGAGGGCAATACCTGCGGCACCCAGTCCGCAGAATACGGTGGCTAAAAAGGTCCAGAACATAAATCGTCTTTCCTCAAAAAAGAACGGGCTCCCTCGGTGAGGAAGCCCGTTCAGTACCAACCTGTCAAGCTCTGTGCCGTCTCAGGTTGAGGTGTTGCTTAGTGGTCGTGAGCTGTTCCGGCACCGCGCGGGTAACGGACGCTTTCAACCAGTTCCTGAATCTCAACGGGCGGTTCTTCGGTTGCGTTGGAGACCACGAAGGCTACCGCAAAGTTGACGATAGCACCAACCGCACCGATGGACAGAGGCGAGATGCCCAGAACCCAGTTTTCAGGGGTATCCGGCAGGTTGTTGGTGCCAGGAATGAACAGCCAGCCCTTGTATACGAAGATGTACACCAGGGTGAAGGCCAGACCACTCAGCATACCGGCGATTGCGCCCGTGTTGTTTACCCGCTTGGAGAAGATGCCCATCATCAGCGCCGGGAACAGAGAGGCAGCGGCAATACCGAATGCCAGCGCGACGACCTGGGCCGCGAATCCGGGCGGGTTTGCACCGAGCCAGGTGGCGACAATGATGGCAACGGACATGGAGATCCGTGCCGCCATCAGTTCCCCTTTCTCCGAGATATTCGGGTTGATCGAGCCTTTGATCAGGTCATGGCTGACCGCCGAGGATATCGCCAGCAACAGACCCGCCGCAGTGGACAGTGCTGCCGCCAGACCACCCGCCGCGATCAGGCCGATTACCCATCCGGGCAGATTGGCGATTTCCGGGTTGGCCAGAACCAGGATGTCCCGGTTGACGGTCAGCTCGTTGCCGGCCCAGCCGCGGCTTTCGGCTTCCGCCTGGAACGCGGCGTTGCCGTCATTGTAGTGCTGGATGCGACCGTCGTTGTTCTTGTCCTCAAACTTGATGAGGCCGGTCACTTCCCACTCGCGCACCCAGTTTGGACGCTCTTCGTACAGGATCGGAGCGGCGTCGGTGCCATCCGGGTAGATGGTGGTCATCAGGTTCAGACGAGCCATGGACGCAACGGCCGGTGCGGTCAGGTACAGCAGGGCAATGAACACCAGGGCCCAGCCGGCAGACCAGCGGGCGTCGGCCACCTTGGGCACGGTGAAGAACCGGATGATAACGTGGGGCAGGCCGGCGGTACCGATCATCAGCGACAGGGTAAACAGAACCATGTTCAGTTTGTTGTCGATGTCGGCGGTGTAGGAGTTGAAGCCGAGGTCGGTGATGACCTGGTTCAGTTTCTCAAGCAGCGGCATACCGGAATCGACGTGGGTCGAGAACAGGCCCAGCGGCGGCAGCGGGTTGCCAGTCAGTTGCAGGGAGATGAACACCGCCGGAATGGTGTAGGCGATGATCAGAACGCAGTACTGGGCGACCTGGGTGTAGGTGATGCCTTTCATGCCACCGAGTACGGCATACACAAAGACCACGACCGCGGCGATGATCAGGCCCATGGTGGAGTCCACTTCCAGGAAGCGGGAGAAGGCGACACCGGCACCGGCCATCTGACCGATAACGTAGGTGACGGAGGCAACGATCAGACAGATCACCGCCACCAGACGGGCGTTCTTGCTGTAGAAACGATCACCGATAAACTCCGGCACCGTAAACTTGCCGAACTTGCGCAGATACGGCGCCAGCAGCATCGCCAGCAGCACGTAGCCGCCGGTCCAGCCCATCAGGAAGGTCGAGTTGGCATAACCGCCTGCGGCGATTAGACCCGCCATCGAGATAAACGAGGCCGCCGACATCCAGTCCGCGCCAATTGCCATACCGTTGGTCACCGGGTGGACACCACCGCCGGCCACGTAGAAATCACTGGTGCTTCCGGCTTTCGCCCAGATCGCAATCAGGATGTAGAGGAGGAAGGAGCCCCCTACGAAGATGATGTTAATCGCAAACTGACTCATACGCCCTTACTCCTCGTGTACGCCGAATTGTTCGTCGATCCTGTTCATGCGCCAGGCGTAGAAAAAGATCAGGGCGATAAAGGTCAGAATCGAACCTTGCTGGGCAAACCAGAAACCAAGGTCGGTTCCGCCGATAGCGATGCCCGAGAGCATGGGCCGAAGCAGAATGGCGAAGCCATACGAGACCAGAGCCCAGACAATCAGGCTCCCGAAGATCAGGCGGAGGTTCGCCTTCCAGTAGTTTTCAGCGTCGTAGCTATGACCTGACATAGGATCACTCCTGTGTTGTTGTTGTGGAGGTTGGGTGGATTATGGGTGGGGTGCTGGGACAAGAGAATTTATTATTCATATAAGTACTTCTCCGACTGTTGTCTCTACCGACTTTACTAGTCAACCGATTTATAGATATTGGCAAAAGGTCTAATTCTCAGGTATTTGCCGGTGCTCGACCCGCTTCGGCCCGGCCGACCTAGAACCGGTGCATACTTTGTAGCCGGCGGTGATACCGGAGCTTGTCGTTGAGTGCCTTCAGGCTGTCGACGCCTTCTTTTCGAGCCTTGTTCAGCGCGATCAGGGTCAGCTCCGCGGTGGCCAGGGCATCCGCGGCGGCGTGGTGCCGCTCACTCACTTCCAGCCCGAAGAAATCGGCCCAGTGATCCAGCCCCTTGCCGCCGGTCTGGGCATCGGGAAAGAACGCCGGCATCAGGTCGGCCACGTCCATCCAGGTGTGCGGTCGGGTGTACCCCAATTGGCTTTTGAGTGTTTTTTCCAGGAATTTTTGATCGAACGCGGAGTGGTAGGCCAGTATCGGGTCGCCATCCATCCACTCCAGCAAATGCAGTAGCGCGTCCTCGGTTTCGTGCCCCTGGGTCAGGGCCTCCGGGCCAATCCCGTGGATCAGGACCGTTTCCCGGATGTCCAGTTCCGGGCGCTTGAGAATCAGATCGAACTGGTCGTCCAGTGGAATCGCTCCGCCGCGGATGGCGACAGCGCCAATGGCAATGACTTCGTCTTTCGCCATGTGAAGGCCGGTGGTTTCCAGGTCCAGTACGATCAGCCGGCAGTCGGACAGCGATTGCTCGCCCGGGATTTTCGGCGCCGGCAGGTTGTTGAGGTCGTGCTCGCCGATCGAGCCGGAGCGCCGTTTGTCGATCCATCGTTTGAGAGAATCCAGCATGCGGGGTCGACCTCACAGTTGGTAGGTGACTTCCAGTTTCTGCTGCAGGCGCTGGGCCTGGCGGAAAGACTCACGCAGAATCCGGCGATCCAGCGGGTTGAGGTCGTCCGGATCGATGTAGTTGGTCAGCTCTTCGTTCCGCTCCAGCATTTCCTGATGGGCGCGCATGCGAATGGCCTGGATCAGGCTGTAGGCCTCTTTCCAGGCGTTGGCGTCTTTGCTGTCGAAGATGCCTTTTCGGGCCAGTTGTTCCATCCGCTCGAGGGTATTGGCGGTTTCCACCCCGTTGGCCAGGGCGAACACTCGGACTGCCTCGACAAACGGCGCCAGGCCCTGACGTTTCAGGTCCAGGGCGTGCTTCTTGCCATCGCTCACGTACCGGAAGCCGCGGAACATGGTCAAGGGCGGTTTGCGCTGTAGGGCGTTGCCCGCCAGCATCTTCTGGAACAGGGCGTTTTTGCGGATGCGGGTCAGCACCTTGTCCAGCAGCGCGCGCAGCGGTTCGGTGGGGCCGAAGACCGCGCGCATGTCGAGAAATATCGAGGAATACACCAGATTCTGCGGGGTGGAGGCGTCGATAAAGCGGATAAACCAGTCGTCCCATTCCCGTTCGCTCAGGCAGAGCTTGGGATTGCTGGCCATGATGTTGCCCTTGCACAGGGTGAAACCACACTCGGCCAGTTCCTCGTTGACCGTGCGGGCAAAGGGCAGCAGTCGCTCGCGCACCGCGTCTTCGGTCATGCCTTCGGGGGTCTGAAACAGGATGCCGTTGTCCTGATCGGTCAGCAGGGTCTGCTCCTGGCGGCCCTCGGAGCCAAAGGTGAGCCAGGTGAAGGGGATGCCAGGATCGTGCTTCTTGAGATTGAGTTCGAGCACCCGGCGTACGGTAACGTCGTTCAGTGTGGTGATGATTTTCACCACCTGGCCGGAATCGGCGCCGTGGGCGAGCATGGCGTCGACCAGGCGGGAGACATCCGCCCGCAGGCTCACCAGGGTGCGAAGGTGCGTGGCGGTGCCGATGGTGCGGGCCAGGTTGACCAGATCCACCCGCTGCAGCGAAAACAGGTCGCGCTCGGACACCACGCCGATCAGGCGGTCCTCGCTGTCGACCACGCACAGGTGGGCGAAGTGGTGTTCCGCCATCAGCATGGCGGCCTCGAAGGCATCGGCGTCGGCGGTCAGTCGGCAGGGGTCGGGGGTCATCACCTGGCCAATGGGGGTGTCCAGCGGTGCCTTGGCCTCGGCCACCAGGGTGCGCAGATCCCGGAGCGTGAAAATGCCTTTGGGGTGGCGGCTGTCATCGGTGATGATGATGCTGCCCACGTTGTTCTCGTGCATTCTGGCCACCGCCTTGGCGACCGGCAGATCGGGCGAACACACGATCGGGTTGCGCAGGGCGTATCGCTCCAGAGGGGTGTCGAGGGTATTGGCGGAGCCGATGGACGCCATGGCGCTGGACTGGATGCGCTGATTGACCTGATCCAGCAGGCTGCTGACGCCGCGCAGGCAGAAATCGCGGAACGGTTCACTTTCCGAGAACAGGTTAATGAAGGCGTCCTGGCCGATGCTCAGGCAAAAGGTGTCCCCCGAGGCCCGGTGCAGCGTCCGGGTGGGCCGTTCGCCGATCATGGCGGCCAGTGGGAAGCATTCGCCCTGACTGATTTCGAACGTGGTTTCGGTGCGATCGTCCTTTTCGTTGTGGCGCTCGCCCCGGATGCGGCCCTGTTTGACTACGTAAAACCGTTTCACCACGCCGTCGTCGGGTGACAGCACCGGGTCGCCGTCGGCAAAGAACTCCAGAGTGGCGTGTTCGGCGAAATGGGCCAGATGGCGGTCGTCCATGCTGGAAAACGGCGCGTGTTCGCGGAGAAAGGCCATGATGGCGCGGGTGTTCTGGGGCCGCGCGCTGTCCTGATTTGCTGCCATGTCTGGTTCCATCGATTCGTTATTATTGTCTGCTGCAGTGTAGAGCAGGTTCGCGCGGTGGGCTTTACGATCTTGGTCGCAAGCCGGTGACCGGCACGCGCGTTCTTTCATGGTAGTCCGGCCCGGTGGTAAAGTTCTGATATCCATCAATCCTGACGCAGAATCGAGCCATGACCAGTAAAGACGAGCGGCTGAGCTTTCTGGAAGAAATGAAAGACGTTCAGCGCCTCAAGAAACCCAACAAGGTGGACCTGGCCCGGCCCCGGGAACTGACCCCTGGACATCTTGAGCGTCAGCGGGCGGCGGTCGCCAAGCCGCTGAAAGACACCAACCCGCTCACCACCGATCTGGTGGAGCCGCTGACCGCGCAGGATGTCCTGAGCTGGCAGCGACCGGGCATCCAGCACGGGGTGTTTCGCAAGCTGCGGTTGGGGCAGTATCCCATCGAGGCCCGTCTTGATCTGCATCGGATGACCGTTGAGCAGGCGCGCCGGGAAGTGTTCGGCTTTGTTCAGGATTGCGTGCGTTACGGCTTGCGCTCGGTCATCATTCTCCATGGCAAGGGCGAGCGTAATCCGGATGGCATCGCCCAGCTGAAGAGTTATCTGGCCAAGTGGCTGCGGGAGCTCGATGACGTACTCGCATTTCACTCGGCGCAGAAACACCATGGCGGCACCGGCGCGGTCTACGTCATGGTGCGCAAAAACGAGCGGGACAAACAGCATAACCGGGAGATCCACGGCAGTCGCTGAGGACCCGCACCCAATGCTGGAATACAGATGAGACACCGGTTGTCCGGTAACACGGGAGGTAAGAGTGTTGAAAAAAGGTGTGTTGATGAAAAGTGTGGTTCTTGCGGTTGCCGTCCTGTCCCTGACGGGGTGCAAGGACCGGGTGATCTGGGACGACAACGGCAAACTGGAGACCGCGACCGAAGGCCGGGAGATCTGGAACACCAACGGCCAGATGGAGAGCGGCGAGCGAAAAATCTGGGTGAACGCCGAAGGCAAAGAAATCATCAAGTAACGGCCGTCGGGTTGCACCACCATCAATAACAACAATTCCCGGAACGGGATGGCGAATGGGAGAGGTCAGGATGACACTGAGTCTGACAGTGAACGGTGAGCCGCGCTCGCTGGATATCGAGGCGGATACGCCGCTGCTTTGGGTGCTGCGGGATGAGCTGGGTCTCAAGGGCACCAAATTCGGATGCGGCGCGGGGCTGTGCGGCGCCTGTACCGTGCACCTGAACGGCCAGCCCGTGCGCGCCTGTTCGACGCCGGTCGAGCTGGCCGACGGGGCGGAAATCACCACCATCGAGGGGCTGGCGCCCGACGGCGAGTTGCACCCGCTTCAGCAGGCCTGGATCGAACACGGCGTGCCCCAATGCGGGTACTGTCAGTCCGGCCAGATTATGAGTGCCGCGCACCTGCTGGCCACCAATCCCAGCCCCAGCCGTGAGGACATCGTCGCGGCGATGACTGGCAACCTGTGTCGCTGCGGCACCTACAGCCGGATCGTTGACGCGGTAGAGTCGGTAGTTGCCGGCGCCGACCAGACCACGGAGGGCGCGTGATATGGCCCTGAACCGACGCGACTTCCTGAAAGTCAGCACCGGCGCCTCTGGCAGCCTGATGCTGTCATTGACCTTGCCCGGCTGCGCCGGTGTTCCGACCGGCTATGAACCGGAAACCGGCGAGTGGCGGCCCGACGCCTGGCTGGAGATTACCCGCGATGACCAGGTGTACTTCACCCTGGCCCGGGTTGAAATGGGGCAGGGCACCTACACGGGCCTGACCACGTTGATTGCCGAGGAACTCGACGTCCCGCCCGAACGGATCACGCCCCGGTTTGCACCGGTGGCCGACGAATACCGAAATCCGCTGTACAAGCTGCAGTTGACCGGCGGCAGCACCAGCCTCGCCACCAGTTGGGCGCCGCTTCGGACCGCCGGCGCTTCGGCCCGGCAGATGCTGATCCTGGCCGCGGCCCGGGTCTGGGAGGTGGACGCAGATCGCTGTGTCGCCCAGGACGGCCGCGTCGTCCATCCCAACGGCATCGATTCCCTGCGGTACGGCCAGTTGGTGGAGCTGGCGTCGAAGGAAGTGATCCGTGGCGAGGTGCCGCTCAAGCCGAAAGCGCAGTGGCGGTACATCGGCCGGCACAAAAGCAGGCTCGACGCCCATGCCAAGAGC
>JBPEXU010000389.1:0-8847 GCA_052031225.1 Marinobacter sp.
GGGGTGTTTTGGGCCTTCAGAAGGAACCACCATTATCATGAGGCGCATCAACCTCGCCAGCACACCCGGGCGTATTGTCACGGCGGTTATTGCTCTTGCCGCCCTGATCGGCGCCTACCTGCTGATGGCCTCTGGCCTGGAGCGGCTGGCCCAGGCCCGTCAGCTTGAACGCCTGCCCGAAACCCCGATCGCGGCCCTGTCCGAAGGGCCATTTGTGATTGCCGGCGCCGTCCGCGGCGATCTGGGCACCTTCACCACGCCCTACGCCAAGCACCCAGCCGTGTACGTGCGCTATTTGCTGGAGGAAGAATACCGGGACTCGGATGGCAACCGGCGCGTGCGCACCCTGGAATCCGGCAGCCGGGGCGGACGCTTCCGGGTGGCGGACCCCAGCGGCCAGGTTGCCGTTGACCCCGGCCCCGACCTGGACGCCCTCGAATGGAATCTGACCCGCACCTATCACCGCAAGTCGGGCCGGCGGATCTACTCGGAGTGGGCCCTACGGCCTGGCGACACCCTGCGCGTGACCGGCCGCTACCACCCCGACAGCGGCGACCTGCGTTTCGATGGCATGGCAGCGTTCAGCCTGCCGGCACTGGTTTCCAGTTACACGCTTTCGGAGGACAGCGGCGACCGCCTGTTTGGCGCGGCCATTCGGATTTCCATCGCCACCGGACTGTTGGCGCTGGGGGTGGCGCTGACCCTGACGACGCTCGCCGTCCACCGCTTCTGGGTATTTGTCGTCGTCATGCTGGTGGCGGTCACCGGCACCCTGTCGACCCTGGGCGTGACCCGGCTGACCCAGGAATGGTCCGCCATCGCCGCGCTGTACGAAACCCGCTACCGGCACATACAGGCGCAGGCCGACAACCCGCTGGTGCGGGCCGACGTCGCCGCCCTGCAGCAACTGATCCGCCAAAGCACCAGCGGCTGGCTCGATCGCTGGATGTTCCGGCGGGTGGTGGAGAAGCGGCTGCCGATGCCCGATCTGGACGCGGCAACTCAGGCTCGCGCCCGGCAGATCGTTGAAAATCAGCCGGAGGGCCGGTACCCGCATCGGCTGACCGGCCTGGCGCTGTCTGCCGGCAGCGCACTGCTGGCGGCACTGATGATGGTTCTGGCAATCCGGGCGGTGAAGTTCAAACGCCTGATGGAAGCGGTGCCCACCAGCAGCACCCAGGGCCTGAGCTTTGGCCTGTCCGAGGTAAAGGGCCTGGTGGAAACCGACGACCAGCACCCGTTTATCCGCGACCCGCTGACCAACCAGAAATGCGTCGCTTACGACTACAAAGTGGAAGAGAAACGCGGCTCCGGAAAAAACGCCAAATGGCACACGATTGAACACCGGGCTGAATGTGTCCCGTTCTGGCTCGAGGACAACGAAGGCAAAGTGCTGGTTCGGCCCGAAGGCGCGGACATCGAGTACCCCAAACACCACAGCGAAACCCGCGGCAACCGGCGCTATTCGGTCCGCCTGCTGGACACCCTGGTGAACGTCTACTGCCTGGGCTTCGCCGGGCTCGACCCGGACCAGCCGGATCGCCTGACGCTCCAGCGCGACAGCGACGCGCCGTTTCTGATCAGCGCCCGCGAGGAGGATGAGATTGTTCTGGGACGCGGGGCCCGAGGTTTTACCGGGACCGCGTTCAGTCTCGGGCTCTTTCTGTTTTCCGCCACCACGCTAATGGCGGCCGACGGCAGCTTCAGCCCGGACAACCTGCTGGTCTCCGCGCTGATGGTGCCGCTGTTACTGTGCCTCTACGTCGGCATCCTGCATTACAACGACATCGTGTTTCTGAAAAACCGGGTCGACCGGGCGCGGGCGAACATCGATACCGTACTGCAACAGCGTCACGACCTGTGGCCCAATCTGGAAAAGGCGGTCAAGGCCGCTCTGGCCCATGAAAAGAAACTGATGGAAGCGATTGCCCGGCTGCGGGCCGCCGGCCCAGCGGCTATGACCGCCACCCGGAACGTGGATCAACGGCTGGGGTTTGAACGGAAGGTCACCCAGGCACTCCAGGCCCGGATAGAGGGCTACCCGAACCTGAAAACCAACGAGGTGGTGCAGCAATTCATGGCCATGATGGCACGCACCGAGAACTACCTGGCCTTGCTGAGGAACAGCTACACCGAAAGCGCGATGATCTACAACACCCGGATCGAATCGTTTCCGGATCTGATTCTCGCCCGGCTGTGCCGCTTCCGGGCGGCGCCCCGGTTCCCCGGAGCGCAATGACTCAGCCGCTCAGGCCGAGGTGCTCGGCGTCCTGCTCGATGCAGCGATCCAGCAGGGCCAGGTACTCGGCCTTGGCTTTGACCTTGGTTTCCCGATGGGCCCGCAGGTTCAGCTTCTTGAACTGGGCCGCCAGTTCGTTCGCCCGTTCCAGCAGTTTGTCCTGAGCCACTACTTCGTCCAGGAAGCCGGCTTCGACGGCGCCCTGCGGGTTGTAGATCTCTGCGTTCACCACCGAGCGGTAGAAATGCGCCGGCGCCAAGCGGTGGCGGGCAATCTCGATACCGGCACGGTGCATGGTCATGCCAATGGCCACTTCGTTCAGGCCGAGCTTGAACGGGCCGTCCACGCCCAGGCGGTAGTCCACCGACAGCAGCACAAACGCGCCCTTGGCGATGGCGTGGCCGCTGCAGGCACCGATGATCGGCAGCGGGAACGCCGCCAGACGGCGGGTGAACTTGGAGCCAACCGTCACCAGCGCGGCGGCTTCCTTCGGCCCTTTCTGCATTTCCTTCAGATCGTAGCCACCGGAAAAAATGCCCGGCTGCCCGGTCAGGATCACCACGGCTTTGTCCTGTTCAGCGCGATCCAGCGCCGCGTTGAGCGCCTCGAACACCTCGTGGCTCAGGGCATTCGCCTTGCCGTTGTTGATGACAATGGTCGCGATACCGTCAGTCAATTCGTAGCTTACAAGCTGTGTCACCGGCCTACCCTCTACTGCATCGGTTAAAGTGAGTGTTTGTTAACATTGATGGTGCCCTTGATTTTCGGCCACCTGCGCCAGACTTGCAATCGCTCCGGGGGATTTTTCCGTTACCGACGTTTGGGTTTGCGGGCCCGCAACGCCGCCTCGTAGGAGCGGCGGGCCCAGGCCGCGGCCTTGTCGCGGTCTTCCAGCAGGTCGTCCGGCGCCAGATGGTAGGACATCCGCACCGGTTTGCCGCCTTTATCGAACTCAAAGGGCGCCAGCCCCTCGCGCTCGAAATCACCCACGTTTTCGGCGTCGGTTTTCAGATACAGGGCCTCATCCGCCACCAGCCCAAACATCAGGCCGTCGTGGTAAATGCCGTAGCCGCCGAACATCTTACGAACGGTGATGGGGCCAAACTGTTCAAACACTTCGTGCAGGTAGTCGGTAAATTCGCTCATCGGACCTCAATCTCCAGGCCGGACGGCGCCGACCGGGCTCAGGCCTGCGCCGTCGCTTCAAACTCCTGGGCCGTCAGTTGCCATTCTTCGCCCTGATAGTAGGCCCGCACCCTCGGATTCATCACCCGGAACCACAGCGGCGGTACCAGAGCCAGCAGATACATGCCGGCGTAGCCGGTAGGCAGCTGGGGAGCGCCGTCGTAATGTCGAAGCACCTGATAACGCCGGCTGGGGAAGGCGTGGTGGTCGGAATGGCGCTGCAGGTGGAACAGCCCCATGTTGGTGATCAGGTAGTTGCTGTTCCACGAATGCGCCGGAGTGGTGCGCTCGTACCGACCGTTGGCCAGTTTCCGCCGGTGCAGACCGTAATGCTCAATGTAGTTGATGATCTCCAGAGTGGTAAAACTCATCCAGCTCACCCCCAGATAGAACACCAACCCGGCCCAGCCGAACAGCGCAAAAGCGGTTGCGGCAAAGCCGACGCTGACCAGGTTCCACCAGATCAGCTCATTCCGCCAGTGCCAGGCCGGCAGCCCTAAACGGCGCAACCGCGCGGCTTCGAGCTTCCAGGCGTTACAGACGTTGTGCCGGTAGGCCCGGGGCAGGAAATGGTAGAGGCTCTGGCCAAACCGGGCCGAGGACGCATCTTCCGGGGTCGATACCGTGACGTGGTGACCGCGCAGGTGCTCGACCTTGAAGCCGGCGTAGCAGACCGAGGCGTACAGCAACCCACCGGCCCAGTTCTCCAGGCGGTTGCGGCGGTGGATCAGTTCGTGGCCGACGTTGATCGACAAAATGGCGCTGACGATACCGCAGGACAAAACCCAGCCCACCTGACCGGCGAGCGAGAACCGGTCACCGCTGTTGGCAAAGACCCAGGCCCCGAACCCGAGCACCGCCAGCTGCGCTGGCACCGCCATCAAGGTCAGGAACGCATACCAGCGCTGACCCGACAGCTTTCTGACCTCCTGCTCGGTGGGATTGGACGAATCCTTGCCCACTAGGTGGTCGACGATCGGGATGATGCCGAAGATCACGAAGAACGGCCACCAGGCGTACAGATCCCAGTGTCCGGTTTCCTGCATCCGCTGCCAGGCGTCGTACGGCAGCGTCGCGACCCAGAACACCAACAGAAACATCACCTTTTTCAGGGCGGTCATCACCCGCGATGGAACTTTGGCCAGCATGCTGTTCTCCTCTCGCCTGCCTTGTTGTTGTCTAGCCTTCACTGTGCGCCGATGCCGGCGCGTGCGCAGGTCGCGAATTGACAGTTTTCAGTTATTTTCAGACACTGCAGCGAGCACCGAACAACAATAATGGCTTTTCATGGACAATCCCGGGGTTCCGGCGTCGATGGCGGCGCGCTACCTGCACAGCCTTTGCCAGCTACTGGTTTGCGACGGCGCCAAGCCCGACGACCTGCTGGCCGGGACCGGATTGCGTCTGGACGATCTTTCCGCGCCGGGCCGGTTCGTCAGCCACGACCAGCTGGATCAGTGCCTGGGCAATATCGAACAACACACCCGGGAACCCCTGCCCGGCGTTCGTCTGGGCCACCATCTGAACGTCAGCGCCCACGGCTCGGTGGGTTACGCCGGCCTGACCGCAGCCAATGGCGAGCAGGCCATCGCCGTTGCCATCCGCTTTTTTCCGCTCATGACCTCGCTGGCCAGCCTCAGCCTGCATCACCAGGGTGAGCGCGCGGAGCTGCGGATCACGCCGTCGCCGGAGGCCTCCGAACGTACCGAAGCCTTTGTGGTCCACGCGCTGCTCGCCAGCTTCGACGTTATGGGCCGTTTTCTGGTGGGCGATCTGGATCTGCAGGCCGACCTGGCGCTGCCGGAATCGCCCGGCCTGCAGGATCGCCTCAGCCCATCCATTCACACCCTGCGTTTTGGCCAGCATCAGCACCGCTTTTCCATGCCCCTGGCGCGGCTGCGAACACCTTTCACGCTGGCCGATCAGAGTGCTCATCACCAGGCGGTGGCACAGTGTGAGCGGGAACTGGCGACTCTGCGGGAACGCCAGAGCCTGAGCGGCCGGGTGCTGGCCCGGCTTGGCGCCGGGGACGGGCCATTACCCGATCAGGAAACCGTCGCCGGCGAGCTGGGCATGTCGTCACGCACCCTGCACCGGCGACTGCTCAAAGAAGGCACCAGTTACCGGGCGCTGGTACAGCACGCCAAACTGCGCCAGGCCCGGACCTATCTGGTGCGGCACGGCCTGAGCGTGACCGAAACCGCCTATCGCCTGGGCTACCAGGACTCCGCCAACTTCACCCGGGCCTTCCGCCAGGCCACCGGGATGACACCGACACAGTTCGTCCGCGCGCACCCCCGGCGCTAACCCACGACAACCACAAGGACAACCATGCGCCCCCAACACCACTGCCGCCGTCACCACCTTGCCATGCTGGCGCTCGCCGCCGGCCTGTTCCTGACCGGCTGCGACACCCCGCCGCCCCAAGCCGCCGGCGCCAATACCAACGGCCACATACCGCCGACGGCAAGCACCGCCCGCGCCAACAGTGAGATTCTGAACCAACGCCCGTTTGGCAACCGCAGCGACTTCGACCATGCCCGCCGGGGCCTGATCGCCCGCGATCCGAATCTGGTGATTCAGCGCCCCGATGGCAGCCGCATCTGGGATATGCCGGCGTACGATTTTGTCGATGCCGATGGCCAGAACGCGCCCGCTTCGGTGAACCCCAGCCTCTGGCGCCAGGCGGCACTGAACAATATTCACGGTCTGTTCGAAGTCACCAAGGGGCTATACCAGATCCGTGGTTACGATCTGTCCAACATGACCATCATTGAAGGCGACACCGGCTGGATTCTGGTCGACCCCCTGACCGCAAAGGAGACCGCCAGCAAGGCGTTCCTGTTCGCCCGCCAGCATCTGGGGGAAAAACCGGTGACGGCCATCCTGTTCACCCACAGCCACATCGACCACTTCGGAGGCGTGCAGGGCGTGCTTGAGCACCTGAGTGACGCCGAGCGACAGTCACTGCGGATCGTGGCGCCGGCGGGTTTTGAAGAGGAAGCCACCAGCGAGAACATCATCGCTGGCCCGGCCATGAGTCGCCGCGCCATGTACATGTATGGCCGGCCACTGAGCCGGGACGCGCGGGGCCATGTTGGCACCGGCCTGGGCAAAGGCCCGGCCTTCGGCACCTTCGGCTTTGCCGAGCCCACCGACCTGATTCACCAGACCGGCACCCGGCTGACCATCGACGGCGTTGCCTTCGAATTCCAGATCGTCTCCGGTTCCGAAGCACCGGCGGAATTCACTTTCTACCTGCCCGAGCACAAGGCGTTCTGCGGCGCCGAACTGGTCAGTAGCACCCTTCACAACCTGTACACCCTGCGCGGCGCCAAGGTCCGCGACGCCCGTATCTGGAGCGGATTTATCGAGGAGGCCCGGACCCGGTTTGCCGACGCGGAAGTGTACTTCGCCAGCCACCACTGGCCGCTCTGGGGCCGGGACCACATTCAGGACTTTCTGGCCCGACAGCGCGACACCTACAAGTTCATCCACGACCAGAGCGTGCGGCTGATGAACCGGGGCCTGACGCCCAACGAGATCGCCGATCAGCTGAAACTGCCCGAGGCCCTGAACCAGGACTTCGACAATCAGGGCTACTACGGCACCGTGGCCCACAACGCCAAGGCGGTGTATCAGTATTACATGGGCTGGTACACCGGCAATCCCGCCCGGCTCCATCCACTTCCGGAAGCCGACGCGGCGCGGCGTTACGTCGAGATGATGGGCGGCATTGAGCGGGTACTGGCGACCGCCGAGGCAGACTTTGCGGCCGCCGCCGACATGGACGCCGAGGCCGCACACCGGCACTATCGCTGGCTGGCCGAACTGCTCAATCACGCGGTGTTCGCAGCGCCGGACCACCCGGCGGCTAAAGCCTTGCTGGCGAAGGTCTACGATCAACTGGGTTACCTGGCCGAATCCGGTCCCTGGCGGGATGCGTACCTGACCGGCGCTTACGAACTCCGGCACGGCGGCCCCGAGCAGGGGCTCAATCCGGCGATCATGAAGGAGTTGCTGCTGAAGACTCCGGTCGAGCGTTTTTTCGACAGCATGGCGGTACGCCTGATTCCGGAGGCGGCGGACGGTGAAACCCTGTCGCTCCGAATCACCTTCACCGACCTGGACGAAAGCTACCTGTTGCTGCTGGAAAACTCGGTGCTGCGCCACCGGCGTGCCGCGCACGACGCCGAAGCCGATGCCGCCCTCAACCTCACCCGGCCGCTGTTTGTGGCGTTGCTGATCGGTGAAGCCGGGCTCAAGGAACTGCTGTTCAGCGATGACCTGAGTGTTGAAGGCAGTAAGCTGGACCTGATTGGCTTCTTCAGCATGCTCGACAAGCCCGACGGCGCGTTCAACATCGTCACGCCCTGAACGCTCAGGTCATCGGCGCCAGCTCGTCGTCGATGGCCTGTGCCCGGGCCAGAGCCGGCCGCCCAGCCAGACGCTCGGCGTAGGCCTCAAACTCCGCGCGGTTGGGCAGTGAACCAAACTGCATCCCCCACATCACGTGCGAGCCCACGTACACATCGGCGGCGGAGAACCGCTCCCCGGCCACGAAACCGGGGCCAGAGATTGCCTGAGCCAGGGTATCCACCGCCTGCTCGTAAGTACCGTAACCGACCATCTGCTGCTGTTCCTGGCTGACCGACACCTTGAGGGTACGGTCCATCACCGCCGCCTCAAGGGGGCCGGCGGCGAAAAACAGCCAGCGGTAGTAGGCGGCCCGGTCGGCGGGCGGCGGTGCCAGCCCGGCGTCCGGAAATGCGTCCGCCAGATACGCGCAAATCGCCGCACACTCAGTCACCACCTGCCCCCGGTGCACCAGGGCGGGCACCTTACCCATGGGGTTGATGGCCAGATAGTCCGGCGCCTTCATCGCGCTGCCATAGTCGACCAATTCCTGCCGGTAGTCGGCACCGGTTTCCTCCAGCATCCAGCGCACAATTCGGCCGCGCGACATCGGGTTGGTGTACAGGACGAGATCACAATCCGGGGAGTCAGTCAGTGCCATGGGGCAGCTCCTTTGCATGATGAGGTTCCTGACAAGCTTAGTCGAAAAGGCGCAAACGTTTTTCTTTGTGGCAACCCGAAAAATCCGGACTAGGATTGCTGTTGGCATCGAAGGAAGCAGTGATGCCTGGGCATCTGTCGTCGTTTCTAGCAGGTACGCCCGTGCTGACAGTCCGCCACAAGCGGACCTCACAACAAAACTCCCAGGATTGGAGACAATCAATGAAACTCAGAATCGCAGGCCATACCCTGGCCATCGGATCTCTTTGCTTCACGCTCTCGGCTCAAGCCGCTCCCGGCCAGCAATCGCTAACTGATCTACTCAACGAGTTCTGGAGCCCCGGCTACCTGAGTCCGTTCGAGTGCCAGTTCGGCATCCTCAACAGCTCACCGCTCGGCTTACCGCG
>JBPEXU010000039.1:0-5650 GCA_052031225.1 Marinobacter sp.
TACGGAATCAAAGCGGCCAACTACCCGATTACCGAGGAAGACCTGGCCGATCAGCAGCTGCCGACGGCGCTCCGGCCGCACAAGCAAAAACTGTTTGGCCTGACCATCGAGCCGGAGCGGCTGGCGACCATCCGCAACGAACGGCGACCGAACTCCCGCTACTCCTCGATTCAGCAATGCATGCATGAAATCGAGGAGATCGAACTGATGTACAAGCGGGAACGCATCCCCTTTCTCAATACCACGGCTTACTCGGTCGAAGAAATTTCAACCCGGATCATGGTCACGACCGGGTTGAAACGTCACCGATAACGCGCGTTACAGCTCCTGAATCGCGAGCCCCAGCCCTTCGACTGTCGAACGGTTGTCCGCACCGGTTACGACTGCGACGCTGGCCTTTTCAGGTGTCAGCCAGGTACTGGCAACGCGCTGAAGATCCTCGATTGTTACCGCCAATACCCGCTCCCGGAACCGCGCCCGCTGTTCCGGAGAACGGCCGAACAGGCGGTTGTGGAAGGCATGACGGGCGGCGCCTGCCGGTGAGCGTGGACGATCGAGCTGACCGATCACCCCCAGAATCGCCTCCTCCAGCTCCTGATGCTCGTGGGCGGTGTCGTGCAGCCAAGCCAGTGCCCGGTCGAAATCGTCCAGCGTGTCCGCAAGGCGCGGATCCCGGTAGGAGAAGAACCGGAACACGCCGTTAACGCTGTCCTGTCCGGCACCGCCACCGTAGGCACCGCCTTTCTCCCGAACCGCACGATGCAGGAAGCCGTTGCGCAGGAAACCACCGAGGACGGTCAGTGCCGCCGCATCCGGATGATCCACCGGCACCGTCGGGTAGGCCTTGGCGCAGAAGTTGACCTGGGTTGAGGTCAGCCAGGCCTCCCGGGTGGTGTAACTGACCGGATCGACAGCCCAGGATTCGGTCGCACCCGCTGGCACCCCCTGCCAGCAGGACTTCAGGTCGTCCACCATGGCCGGCAACTGATCGTCCTCGCCGATCACCAGGAACTGGCGCTGCTGACCCTGAATGCGCGCATGCAGCGCCGCCAGACGCTGACACAGCGCGTCGAGTTCGGCAGTGTCGTTCAGGGCCTTGTCCAGACGCTTGGTGTTGCGGATGCCGTGCAGCCCACCCAACCGGTACGCCAGCCACGCGCCGGCGCTCAGCCCCTGGGATGCGGCGCCCATGGCCAGAGCATGACCACTGCCGGTCACGGCCTGCTCACGTCGGGCCCGAATCTGGGCCACGATTTCGCGCACCCGCTCGCTTTCGTCAAAACGGGCACCGGTGCAGACATCCTTGAGCAGACGGGTAAGTTTGCTGCGGTTACGGGCCAGCGCCTTACCGTTGAAAATGATGTAGCCGGACAAATCCTGCACATCGTCGATACGGCCTTTGGCGCTGAACGCCGCGCTGATGCCACCGGACTCGGCAGAAATCCGATCCTGCATCTGCAGATAATCGAGCTCGCCGCAGCCCACCTCGGAGATCAGCGAGGTGTAATACGGCAGAATCTGCAATTCCTCATCACTCAGCGCCGGCACCGGCATCACCACCTGCTCGTACACCAGGCCATTGGTGCCACGGGCATAGATGGTGGCGGGAATCTCGTCGTCAACCCGGGCTTCGGGCTCGGGCATCTGCAGGGGCACATCGGTCAGGTCAACCTTGGGCAGAATCGAGTCGTCGTCCTTGCGCATCTGGCGCTCTTCCAGTGCCTTGGCCTGTGCCACAATCTGCCGGATCTGGCTGTCATCGAGCTGCTGCTTGCGACGCGCCAACGCCTCACGGATCGCCTCCTGGCGCCGGGCTTCGAGCCGCTCATCCGGACGCAGGGTCAAGGTCACCCGGTGCGGGTTATCCAGGAGCTTGCGCCGGATCAGCGTCGGGACATAGTCCGGATCCCGGATTTTTTCCCGCAGCGTTGCCAGCACCGGCTCCAGATCAAGCAGGTCGACCGGATCACCGCCGTGGACCATCGGCGCGATGGCACTCATGATCAACTGCAGCCCATAGGGGAACTGATCGCCTGCGATTTCCCGCTGGTGCAACTCCAACTGATGCAAAATGGCTTCCAGCCGCTCCTGGCTGACCCCGTCCTGCACCACCTTCTCCAGTGTGGACTCGACCAGCTGCTCCAGCGCTTTCTGGTGCTCGGGCTCGCTGCCCTCGATTCCGCACACAAAGGTCATCTCGCGGTTGGAATCCTCCAGGCCACACATCGGCGACGGCGCGCTGCCCAGGTCGGTGGTCTCCAGCGCACGCATCAACGGAGAGGCGCTGTTTTCCAGCAACACCGCCGACAGCAGCTGACCTTCCATGTTCTCCAGCAGATCAAAGCTGTGGCCCAGTAGCCAGCCCATGACAATGTGGGTTTTCTTCTCGGTGCCCTCGCCTTCGGCCACCGGATACCCTTGCTCGACCCGAACCGGCGCATACAGCCGTTTTTCATCCCGCACCGGCAGCTTGATGTCCTGTCGCTCGAACCGCTTCAGTGCCAGCTCTTCAAACCGGTCGTGATGCTCCCGCGCCGGGATATTGCCGTAGGTGGCAAAGATGGCGTTGCTCGGATGGTAGTGGTGGCGATAGAACTTCTGCAGATCCTCGTAGCTCAGGTCTACGATGTGGTCGGGCTCGCCACCGCTGTTGTAGTGATAAGTCGTGGTCGGGAACAGATGACTCGACAGGTGCTGCCACAACTGGGACGTGGGCGCGCTCATGGCGCCCTTCATTTCGTTGTAGACCACGCCACGGTAGACCAGCTCGGATTGCGGGTCGTCCGGCGTCGCGAACTCCAGGCGGTGGCCCTCCTGGGCAAAATCCAGTGGGTCCAGCCGTGCGAAAAACACCGAATCGAGATACACCGCCAGCAGGTTGTCGAAGTCCTTGCGGTTCATGCTGGCAAACGGGTAAGCCGTCCAGTCGCTGCTGGTGAACGCATTCATGAAGGTGTTCAGCGACCGGCGAATCATCATGAAAAACGGATCGCGAACCGGGTACTTCTCACTGCCGCACAACACCGTGTGCTCCAAAATATGAGCCACGCCCGTGGAGTCCATCGGGAAGGTGCGCAAGGCCACGAAAAACACGTTCTCATCGTTGTCCGCAGCCAGATGCAGGTGGCGGGCGCCGGTTTTCTTATGCACATATTCTTCAACCTCCAGGTTGAGCGTGCCAATCCGGTGACTGCGAAGCTTTTCAAAGGCCGGGTGGGTTGCGTCGTCTATCACTGCCGCCATTCAATCTATCCTGTCTTCAAAGCATTTGAGAATTGTAGGGTAACACGTAGTATCGATTATCATGCACAGACACAAAGCAATCAGGTAACCTTGCCACCTATGACCGCGTCAACCCCCGATTCAAAGCCTCTGGACGCCCCGGAAGTCGCTGCGTACTGGGCCGAGCGCCGCCGCTATCTGGAGCGCATCCGCAAGGACCCGGAAATCCGCCAGCGCTTCTGGCGGGAGGTAGGCATCTACCTGCTGAGGCGCATCCTCTGGTCTTTCGGCTTTTTTCCAGTGCTGATTGCGTTCTGGGTCCCACTGGTGCTTTCGAGCTTCAATCCGGTGGTCATGGCGTCCGACCTGATCCCGCTGCTGCAGAACTTCGTCAATGCCAACCCGGAGGTTCAGGCCAACACACTCAGCACCTTGACCATTGCCTGGCTGTCCATCGGCTTTTTCTTCCTGGTCTTCGATTTTGTCCTCACCCCTTTTCGCTCGCCCTACGAGTACGAGGCCGATGTGTACATGCGTTCGTGGGAACAGCTCAACCATGACCAGCTTCCGGACAAAGTGTGATTTGGCCTGCATTCTCGCCAACTCCAGACACTTTCTGTTACATAACGTTGCAGTCACTGGGTAAGATGAGCAGGTAAACAGGATTCCGGAAGTCAGGATCAAGAGGTTCCTTCATGGTCGATTTCAGACCACTGCTGTTCGCAAATGCGCTGGCGTTGATGCTGTTGGTCACCGCAGGGTTTGCCGCCATCCGGGACGACCTGAATCAGAACCAGCCCCGGGAAATCGCCGCCGAACCGGAGCCGACTGCCAAATCCGCCACGCCGGCGAAGCCGCTACCCGTCATCGCCTCACAGGCGCCCAAGCCGGCGCCGGCGGCACCTGAACAAGCACAGATGGTTGTTCCGCCCCCGGCCACGGAGGCCAAGGCGGTGGAGCTGTCGTCGGCGCAACCCGCCGCGCCCCGCTCCGAGCGTTTCACCCTGCCCGCACAACCCGAGCGCAGCCCGCAGCTTGCCAGGGCCGAACCGGTGCTGACACCGGCGCCCCGTGCCAAGGCTCCGCCACCGCCGAAACCGGCGCCCACCACGGGCGCCCTGACCGTCCGCTCGAACGTCGTGGGCGACTCAGTCACGATCAATGGCAAGGAATACGGCGCCACCCGCCTGGATCTCACGCTGGCGCCGGGCACCTACGAGGTGGTGATCAGCAAACCCGGATTCAAACCCTGGCAGCAGACCGTCGCTCTCGATGCCGGCGAGGAAATGACGCTGGTGGGCCGGCTTGAGGCTTACACCACCGTCAACTACCGTAACGGCACCTGGATTGGCGGCGTCAAAACCGGTGACGGCACCTATGAAGACAGCGACGGCCTGCGCTACAAGGGCCACTTCATCAATGGCAGGTTCCACGGGCAGGGTACCGCCTGGTATCCGGACGGCAGCCGCTATGACGGCGACTGGGTGGACGGCCAGCGAGAGGGCGAAGGCGTCTGGCGCGGCGCCGACGGCTCGGAATACACCGGCCAGTTCGCCGAAGACAAGTTCCAGGGTAAAGGCACCTTGACTCTGGCCAACGGCGACATCCTGACCGGCCAGTGGCTGGAAGGCTTGCTCAATGGCCACGGCTCGCTGACCACCGCGGACGGCATGCTGTACGTCGGAGGCTTCCGGAACAACGAGTTTCACGGCAAGGGGGTCCTCACCCACCCCGACGGCCGATCCTACGAAGGTGAATTCTCCAACGGCGAATACCACGGCTCCGGGATCGAGATTTTCGCCAACGGAAAGCGCTACGAAGGTCAGTATATCGAAGGGAAGTTCCACGGTAAGGGACTGCTGCGCAATCCCAACGGCAGCTCTATCGAGGCGACCTTCCGGCACGGCGAGCCCTATGGACAGGTTCGTCTGACGACGGCGGCCGGTGAAGTGTTCACCGCCCGCACCACGGAACCCGGTGTGTGCTATCGGGAAAAGAGCTATCGTGCGACGCAATGCCCGAAACTGGAAGGCTGGTGAGTGCGGCCCGATATCCATGCGTTTGCAGTAACAGGTTGAGGAAGTGACATGGCGATTAGAAACGCTCTGTTGGTGGACGATTCCAAAGTGGCGAGGTTTGCCCTGAGCAAACTGCTGGAAAGCCGGGACATGCAAGTCAATATGGCCGGATCGGCCGAAGAGGCCCTTGAGTTCCTCAGCAAGCATGAGCGACCGGACGTCATTTTCATGGACCACCTGATGCCGGGCATGAACGGTGTCGAGGCCACGAAGGCAATCAAAGGCAATCCGGACACGGCCGACATTCCGATCATCATGTGCACCTCCAAAAAATCGTCGTCATTCATGGAGGAAGCGCGCAATTTCGGGGTCTACAACATCCTCACCAAGCCGCCGCACAACGAGGGCCT
>JBPEXU010000390.1:0-4907 GCA_052031225.1 Marinobacter sp.
GATATGAGTACGTCGTTTGGCGCAACCCGTGAGGACGTGCGCAATCGCCTGCAGGTCATGCGTGATCAGACCACCGACGAGTTGTCCGTCGAACTCACCCGTCAGCAGACCGAACAGCAGGAGCGCATCGCCAGCAACGTCCGGGAGGCGGTTCTGGCGGAAGCTCAGGGGCTGGCGGATGTGCTGGCGGCCGTTGCCGCGCCGCTGATCTGGGATCGGGACATTCCGCGCCTGACCGATCTGGTCGAGCTGGCCGATGCCCGCGAGTCGGTCCTGTTCGCGATCTACTACGACCAGTACGGTGAGCGGATGACCCGCTACGTGGATCGTTCCGATGATCGGGTCCGGGCGTTGATGGAGAAGGGCGAGGGTCGTGGCGCTGCCAACCGGGTGTTGGATGCGGCCAGCCGTGATCCCAACATCGTGATTGTCACCGCCGATATTGCCCCCCAGGGGTCTGCCATTGGCCAGCTCCGTCTTGGGGTGTCGCTGGAAGCCATCAATCGGGACATGGAGGCGCTGGAGGCCCAGTTCAGTGCCACCATCAACAACAGCATCGAGGCGTTGCGGAACACGCTGGATGCCGAAACCGACCAGGTCAACCAAAGGCTGCAGCGCCAGCTGGCGAGCATGGACGAAACCACCCGGACGCGAATTGGCGAGACGGTGGATGCGTTGAACGCCGAAGCGGAGGCCCTGGCCACCAAGCTGTCCTGGTTGACGGTGGCGTCGGTGGCGGCTCTGGTGGTGCTGGTCGCGGCGGTTCTTGGGGGTGGGGTGCTGCCCCGGGTGTTCAGGCTAAACCGCGCGGTTTGGGACATTGCCGATGGCGAGGCGGATCTGACCCGGCGGGTTTCGCTGCAGGGTAACGACGAACTGACCGACATGGCTCGGGGCATGAACCAGTTCATCGCGCGGATTCAGAGTCTGGTGTCGGATGTCAAAGGCGCTGCCGAATCGGCGGCGGCGCAGGCCCGGGCTCAGGGTGACATCAGCCAGTCCGCGGTGTCGGCGGTGAATCGCCAGCAGCGGGAGGTGGCGGACATCTCCGAAACCATGGCGGCCATGTCCAGCAGCATTGCCGACGTGGCCGGCAGCATTCAGGAAGTGGCGGGCTCGGTGCAGAACGTCAGTGCCGAGAGTGAGGCCACCGCCGGCATCTCCCGGGATGTTCGGGCGCGGCTGGATCAGGTGGTCCGGGATGTGGAACAGGCCGTGCAAGCGGTCAATTCGCTGGACAATCAGAGCACCGAGATCACCTCGGTGCTGTCGGTGATTGGCGCGATTGCCGAGCAGACCAACCTGCTGGCCCTGAACGCGGCGATTGAGGCCGCCCGGGCGGGCGAATCCGGCCGGGGCTTTGCGGTGGTGGCCGATGAAGTACGCACGCTGGCCAGCCGGACCCAGGAATCGACCACCGAGATTCAGGCCATCATCGAACGATTGCAGCAGGGCAGTCGCGAGGCGGTGAAGGTGATCGGCGAGGTGTCCAAGCAAGTGACCGAGTCCTCGGCCGAATTCCACCGCGCCGATGAGCACTTCGAACAGATCAATCAGTTGCTGGGTACGCTGCAGGAGCGGGCGCTGACGATTGCGGGCATCGCCGAGGAAGAGGGCGCGCACGCCGGCAAAGTCAGCGTCAGCGTCGATGAAATCGCCCGGTCATCGCAGCAGACGGTGGATGCCATCGAGCGCTCAGATCAGGCCAGTGGCGAGATCGGCCAGATGCTGACCGAGCTGCACGGCAAGGCAACGCAGTTCCGGGTCTGACACGGTTCAGCCACAGAGCCGGGCGCGGGCGGCCTCGTACTCCCCGCGTAGCCGCTGAACCAGTTCGTCAACGCTGACCACGTCGTGAATCTGACTGACCCCCTGGCCGGCCGACCAGACGGTTTTCCAGGCCTTGGCTTCGTCGTCCAGCGGCTTGAGCTTCTCTCCGTAGTTGACGTCACCGGCCTGGTGCAGGCGCGTCATGTCGTAGCCCGCCGCTTCCAGGCTCTGGCGCATGAAACTGGCCGGCACGCCGGACACCGCCGGGGTGTGGATGATGTCGGACGACACCGCCTCGATAATCATCTGACGGTAAGCGGTTTCGGCCCGGGATTCGCGGGTGTTGATAAAGCGGGTGCCCATGTAGGCCAGATCGGCGCCGAGCGCCTGTGCCGCCAGCAGATCTTCACCGTGCGACAAGCCTCCGGCCAGCAGGATGGTGCCATCGAACACGTCCCGGATCTCGTGCACCAGCACGATCGGATTGATCGTGCCGGCATGGCCGCCGGCGCCGGCCGCCACCGCGATGATGCCATCGACACCCGCCTCGGCCGCCTTGCGGGCGTGCTTTTGGTTGGTGACGTCGTGAAACACCAGGCCGCCGTAGCTGTGTACCGCCTCCACCACCTGGCTGGCCGCGCCCAGCGAGGTAATAATCAGCGGCACTTTGTGCTTTACGCACAGCGCCAGGTCGGCTTGCCAGCGCGGATTGGTTTTGTGCACCACCAGATTGACCGCCCAGGGGGCTACCGTGGCGTCAGGATGCTCGGCCCGGAAGGCTTCCAGTTCCGAATTCATCTGAATCAACCACTGTTCCAGGCCCTCGCTGGTGCGCTGATTGAGGGCCGGAAAGCTGCCGACGATGCCCGCCTTGCAGCAGGCCAGGGCCAGTTCCGGCCCCGAAATCAGGAACATGGGAGCCGCCACCAGCGGCAGCGACAGGGTGTTGCGGAGTGATGCGGGCAGAGCCATGGGCAATCCTTATATTTTGTTGGAACTTTTGTAGGATAGTCACGATCTTAGCGTGCCACATCCGAAATAAAAAACACCGAATCTGACCACAAGGAGTCCCGGTATGGGAGAAGCCAAGCGCCGTAAACAGACGGGCGCACCGTCACTTCGAAAGTCCAGTGCCAAGCCGCTGATGGTCACCGGCGCGCTGCTGGTGGCTGTTGCCATCGTCGCCGGTCTGTACCTGCTGACCTCGGGGCCGGCGCCCACCTCCGATGCACTGCCGGTGGCGGCGCCGGATGCCGCGCCGTTCCCCGCCGAGCTGGATCGCTTTGGCGTGTCCATAGGAAGTGACGATGCGCCGGTGGTGGTGCGGGAGTTTGCCGACTACCAATGCCCCGCCTGTGCCCGGTTTGCCTCGGCCAGTCAGCGTCTGAAACAGGAATACGTGGAAACCGGGCAGGTGCGCTTCGTGTTTTTCGACCTGCCATTGCAACAACACCGCAACGCGGTACCGGCGGCCATGGCCGCCCGTTGTGCCGGCGATCAGGAGGCCTACTGGCCAATGCATGACCGGCTGTTCGAGGCCCAGTCACAATGGAGCGATGCCGACGATCCGCAGGCGCTGTTCTTCCGTTACGCCGATGACCTGGGCCTGGAGCAACGGCGCTTTCGTCGTTGCATGACCACCGAGCTGCACCGGGATGCCATTGACCAGAGCCGACGGGTGGCGATGCAGTTGCGGGTCACCAGCACACCGACGGTGCTGGTCGACAATATCCGCCTGACCCGCCCGGGCTGGGGCCAACTGTCGGCGGTGGTCGAGCGGGAACTGGCGACCGACTGAACCGGTGGCCGGCGCAGACTTGCGTGTGGGCGTGAGTTGGTTAAACTTTGCGCCCTCGTGGTCCGTGCGGCCGCGATTCACTGACCAGCCATGCTCCGGATTTACGATCCGGCCCGCAGGAGAAAATCATGTCTCAAGACGTTGTTGTCTGCGCCCTCTACAAGTTCGCAGTTCTTAACGATTACAAAGAATTACGCCAGCCATTGCTGGATCTGATGCTGGCCCGGGAGGTTCGCGGCACCCTGCTGCTGGCCCGGGAAGGCATCAACGGCACCATCGCCGGCAGCCGCGAGGGGATCGACGCGGTCAAGGCCTGGCTCGCCGCCGATGCCCGTTTCGACGGCATCGATTACAAAGAATCCTTTGTCGATATCCAGCCGTTCAAGCGCACCAAGGTCAAGCTCAAGAAAGAGATCGTTACCATGGGTGTGGAGGGCATCGACCCCAAGCGGGTGGTCGGCACCTACGTCGAACCCCGGGAGTGGAACCAGCTCATCACCGACCCCGAGGTGGTGCTGATCGACACCCGCAATCAGTACGAGGTGGAAATCGGCACCTTCGAGAACGCCATCAATCCGGCCACCGAAACCTTCCGGGAATTTCCGAAGTATGTGAAGGAAAATCTCGATCCCAAGAAGCACAAGAAAGTTGCCATGTTCTGTACCGGCGGCATTCGGTGCGAAAAATCCACGGCGTATCTGAAAGAGCAGGGCTTTGAAGAGGTGTATCACCTCAAGGGCGGCATCCTCAAATATCTGGAAGAAGTGCCGCAGGAGCAGAGTCTGTGGAAGGGCGAGTGCTTCGTGTTCGACGACCGGGTGACGGTCAATCACAAGCTCGAACGCGGTGCCTACGACCAGTGCCACGCCTGCCGCCGGCCGATCACCGAGGATGACAAGAAGCGTCCGGAATACGAAAAGGGCGTCAGTTGTCACCAGTGCATCGATTCGTTGACCGAGGAGCAGAAAGCGCGGTTCAAGGAGCGTGAGCGTCAGATGCGGCTCGCCGAGCAGCGCGGCGAAGTGCACGTCGGCGGTGACGCGGCCCGCATCATCGCCGAGCGCAAGGCCCGCAAGAAAGCCGAGCGCGAGCGTCAGGCCCGCAAGAGTCTGGAAGGGGAGAAGGCCCGGCAGACCTCAGACGCCTGAGGCCAGGCGCCGCTCAGACGTTGTTTCTCAGGCCCAGTTCGTCCGGGTAGGGGGTCAGGTACTTCTGCACATGCAGATAGTCTACCGGCTCCCGGCGCTGGGCCATTCGCAGCAAGGTCATCGGCACTATCAACGGCACCTCGCCGCGGTGGTAGGCCTCGAGCTGTTCCATCAGTACCTTGCGATCTTCC
>JBPEXU010000391.1:0-23508 GCA_052031225.1 Marinobacter sp.
TTGAGGGACTTCTCCCGGGCCAGCGCTCCCTCCCAATACGGCGGACGCCGGATATAGGTGCTCTTAGGACGCCACTCGTAGAGCGGACTGGTCTGAGCCTGAGCTTCCCGGGTGACATCGAACATCGGAATGTAGGTCTTGCGGAACTGCTCCGGTTTGACCGCGGTCTTCACGATGGCGTCGATTTCCTCATCGCTGGGCCAGATGTCCTTCAGGGTAATGGGGTTGCCGTCGGCATCATAACCCAGCGCGTCCTTTTCGATATCGAACCGGATCGTGCCCGCAATGGCGTAGGCCACCACCAGCGGCGGCGACGCCAGGAATGCCTGTTTGGCGTAGGGATGAATGCGGCCGTCAAAGTTCCGGTTGCCGGACAGCACCGCCACCGAATACAGATCCCGGTCGATGATTTCTTGCTGGATCTTGGGATCCAAGGCACCGCTCATGCCGTTACAGGTGGTGCAGGCAAAGGCCACGACACCGAATCCGAGTTCTTCCAGCTCCGGCAGCAGGCTGGCTTCCTCAAGGTACATCTTGACGGTCTTGGAACCGGGCGCCAGCGATGTCTTCACCCAGGGCTTGCGGGTCAAGCCCAGCTTATTGGCATTTCGTGCAATCAGGCCGGCCGCCACCATGTTGCGGGGGTTGGAGGTGTTGGTGCAACTGGTGATCGCGGCGATGATCACCGCCCCGTCAGGCATCTTGCCTTCTTCTTCCGTCCACGCTCCGGCAATACCGCGCTTCGCCAATTCGGACGTTGGCAGGTGGGCGTGGGGGTTGGAGGGGCCCGCCAGGGTGCGCGTGACTTTCGACAGATCGAACGTGAGCACCCGCTCGTACTCGGCGGTTTTCAGGCTGTCGGCCCACAGACCGGTGTGCTTGGCGTACTTCTCGACCAGCGCCACCTGCTCGTCGTCGCGACCGGTCAGTTTCAGGTAATCAATGGTCTGGCCATCGATGTAGAACATGGCCGCGGTGGCACCGTATTCCGGCGTCATGTTGGAGATGGTGGCCCGGTCACCCACGCTCAGGCTGTCCGCCCCTTCCCCGAAGAATTCCAGATAGGCGCCAACAACCCGCTCGCGGCGCAGGAACTCGGTCAACGCCAGAACCATATCGGTACTGGTGATGCCCGGCTGCAGCTTGCCGGTGAGTTCGACACCCACGATGTCCGGGAGCCGCATCATGGAGGCCCGGCCCAGCATCACGCTCTCGGCTTCGAGACCGCCGACACCGACGGAAATGACTCCCAGCGCGTCCACCATCGGCGTGTGGCTGTCGGTGCCCACGCAGGTATCCGGGAACGCAACACCGTCCCTTACCTGCACCACCGGCGACATCTTCTCCAGGTTGATCTGGTGCATGATGCCGTTCCCGGGCGGGATAACGTCAACGTTCTTGAAGGCCGTCTTGGTCCAGTTAATGAAGTGGAAGCGATCGTCGTTCCGGCGATCTTCAATCGCCCGGTTTTTCTCGAAGGCGTCCTTTTCAAAGCCGGCGTGCTCAACCGCCAGCGAATGGTCGACGATCAGCTGGGTCGGCACCACCGGATTCACCTTGGCGGGGTCCCCGCCTTTTTCAGCAATGGCATCCCGGAGGCCGGCCAGATCCACCAGGGCGGTCTGGCCCAGGATGTCGTGGCACACCACACGCGCCGGGTACCATGGAAAATCCAGGTCACGCCGGCGTTCGATCAGTTGTTTCAGCGCGTCCGTCAGCAATTCCGGGTCGCAACGCCGGACCAGCTGCTCCGCAAGAATGCGGGAGGTGTACGGGAGTTTGTCGTAGGCTCCGGCCTGAATATCTTCAACGGCTTGGCGGGTGTCGAAGTAGTCCAGGTCGGTGCCAGGAAGCGGTTTACGGTATTGGGTGTTCATGGTGAGGCACTCGTTTCAGGCATTCGATAAACGAAAAGGCACCCCGATACCGGGGTGCCTGTCGTGATCAGGGACGCTGCTCAATGGGCAGCCACTCCTGGTGCTCCGGACCGGTATAATCCGCACTCGGGCGAATGATCCGGTTGTTGGCACGTTGTTCCTTGACGTGGGCCGCCCAACCGGACACCCGGGACATCACAAAAATCGGGGTGAACAGTTCGGTCGGGATGCCCATGAAGTGATACGCCGAGGCGTGGAAGAAATCGGCGTTGCAGAACAGCTTTTTCTCACGCCACATGACTTCCTCACAGCGGACCGACACTGGATACAGCACGGTATCGCCCACTTCCTGCGCCAGCTTCTCAGACCACTTCTTGATGATCGCGTTGCGCGGGTCGGACTCTTTGTAGATCGCGTGTCCAAAGCCCATGATCTTTTCCTTGCGCGCCAGCATATCAAGCAGCCCAGCCTCCGCTTCGTCCGGGGTCTTGAAACGCTGGATCAGCTCCATCGCGGCCTCGTTGGCGCCACCGTGGAGCGGGCCACGCAGCGAGCCGATGGCGCCCGTGACGCAGCTGTGAATGTCGGACAGTGTGGAGGCACACACCCGGGCGGTGAAGGTGGAGGCATTGAATTCGTGCTCGGCGTAGAGAATGAGCGATACGTTCATGACCCGCTCATGCAGCTCACTCGGCTTTTTGCCGTGCAGCAGTTCCAGGAACACCCCACCAATGGAGTCGCTTTCGGTGCGGGTGGTGTCGATACGGACGCCTTCGTGCGCAAACCGGTACCAGTAGGTAATGATGGCCGGGAACACCGCCAGCATGCGGTCGATCTTGTCGTCCTGCTCGCTGAAGTCCTTCTCGGTTTCGAGATTGCCCAGCATGGAGCAACCGGTGCGCATCACGTCCATCGGATGGGCGTCTTTGGGAATCTGCTCCAGAACGGTTTTCAGGGCCTCGGGAAGGCTTCGCAGGCTCTGCAGCTTTTTCTTGTAGGCATCCAGTTCCTGCTGGTTGGGCAGCTTGCCGCGCAGCAGCAGGTAAGCCACCTCCTCGAACTGGGCGTTGTTCGCCAGGTCGGTAATGTCATACCCCCGGTACGTCAAACCGGTGCCGGTCTTACCCACGGTACACAGGGCCGTCTCACCCGCCACCTGGCCGCGCAGGCCGGCACCACCGAGTTTCTTTGCTTCAGCCATGATTGGTCTCCCCTTATCGATCGTTATTTAGCCTTTGTTCTGGGCAAAAAGCTGGTCCAGCTTCTGTTCGAATTCGTGGTAATTCAGAAAATCGTAAAGTTCCATCCGGGTCTGCATCAGGTCCACCACATCTTTCTGGTCGCCTTTTTCCAGGATGTTCTGATACACCGTCAGCGCCGCCTTGTTCATCGCCCGGAACGCGCTGAGCGGGTACAGCACCATAGCGGCGCCCGCTTCGGCCAGCTCGGCCCGGTTGTACAACGGAGTGGCCCCGAATTCGGTGATGTTGGCGAGAATGGGTACGTCCAGCGCCTCGGCGAACGCCTTGTAGTCCGACAGCTCATGAACCGCCTCGGCGAAGATGCCATCGGCACCGGCTTCGACACAGGCCTTGGCCCGATCGATCGCCGCGTCCAGCCCCTCTTTCTGGAACGCATCGGTGCGGGCCATGATGAAGAAATCGTCGTCTTCGCGGGCATCCGCAGCCGCCTTAATGCGGTCAACCATTTCCTCTTTGGAAACGATTTCCTTGTTCGGGCGATGGCCACAGCGTTTCTGGGCAACCTGATCTTCAATGTGCACCGCTGCCGCGCCGGCGCGTTCCATTTCACGGATGGTTCGGGCAATGTTGAACGCACCGCCCCAACCGGTGTCGATATCCACCAACAACGGCAGATCGGTAGCAGCGGTGATCCGGCGCACGTCTTCCACCACATCGTTCATGGTGGTCATGCCGAGATCCGGCAACCCGTAAGACGCGTTCGCAACCCCGCCACCGGAGAGGTAAATGGCCTGATGGCCCACTCGCTCCGCCATCATGGCGGCGTAAGCGTTGATGGTGCCAACGATTTGCAACGGCTTGTTCTCAGTCAACGCCTTCCGGAAACGGGCGCCGGGTGAAAGCTTCTTGGCCATGTGAATATCCTCTCTATTCATATTGTTAGAGCGCCTTCCTCAATCTTTTTCTCGATATTCAGGCGCGCGGCATTAATGTGTCGTTTCATCAGGAATTCGGCGAGTTCGCCATCGCGCTGAGCGATGGCTTCGACGATACGGCGGTGTTCACCCAGCGCCAGATGAGGGCGCCCGGCTGAGGTGCTTAACCGATAGCGGTACATCCGCACCATGTAGTAGAGATCGCCCAGCAGCATCTGGGCGAGTTTGGTGTTCCGGCTCCCGGTTGCGATCCGGTGGTGGAAATCGTAGTCCCCTTCGGCTTGATAGTAAGCCTGGCCGTGAGCTTCCTCAATCATCCGTTCATGGCTGTCGAGGGTAGCCTGGAGATCGGCGATCTCATCGTCTGTCATCCGTTCCGCGGCCTGGCGTGCCGCCAGTCCTTCCATCACTTCCCGTATCCGGTAGAGTTCCAGCAGCTCCGAGGCGCTGACGGACACCACTTTTACCCCGGCGTGTGGGCGGCGAACCAGAAGCCCCCGCGACTCCAGCCGCCCTAACGCTTCCCGCAACGGGCCGCGAGTCAGGTTGAAGCGCGAACACAGCTCCACTTCGCCAATCTTTTCGCCCGGGGCCAACTCGCCCATAACGATGGCCGTTTGCAGACAATCGAACGCTTCATCGGCGCGGGTTTGGGTTTGAACGGTGGCTTGGCTCATTTTTGTTTACAATTTTGATCCCTTTTGACCAAAAACTACGCCTCAAACCCATTATTGTCAACAATTTGAACGCCACCGTTCCCTGATTGTCGACAAGGGATTCTACGGGAATCGGCCCCAAGTCAATGGGTTAAGCGCCCATCGCGCCACTCTGCGCCGAACCTACGACTTTGGTCTTACGGCGCCATAGCGCACCGTTTTAGCGCACGAATCGCCACATAGCTCCGACGGATTGGCCGGTATCTCGTCGAATTGCGGGCGGGGACTCCATTTGAAACGGCAACTTGGTTACACTCGGCACAGTTTGTGAATCACTCGTGGAAACTCAGCGCGAACTCCGACTTTCAAGGACTGCACTCATGATCAGAAAATGCCTGTTCCCTGTTGCTGGTTACGGCACCCGCTTTCTCCCGGCGACCAAAGCCATGCCGAAAGAGATACTCCCCATTGTCAACAAACCACTGGTTCAGTATGGCGTTGAAGAAGCCGCAGCCGCAGGTATCCACGAATTTGGATTTGTCACCGGACGGGGCAAGCGCGCGATCGAGGATCACTTTGACATCAGCTACGAACTGGAGCACCAGATTGCCGGCTCCGGCAAAGAAGATTTGCTGACATCGATCCGCGAGCTGATCGATGGCAACACCTTCGCCTTCACCCGTCAGAACGAAATGAAAGGCTTGGGCCACGCTATCCTGACCGGGCGGAACCTAGTGGGCGACAACCCGTTTGCGGTCGTGCTTGCCGATGACTTCTGCCTTGGGCCGGAGGGGGGCGATGGCGTCCTTGAGCAGATGGTGAAACTCTACAATCAGTTTCGCTGCTCAATTGTTGCCATCGAAGAGGTGCCGGAAAACGAAACCCACAAGTACGGGGTCATTGCCGGTGAGTCGATGAAAGATGGCCTTTACCGTATTACCGACATGGTGGAGAAACCTGCTCCGGAAGACGCGCCCAGCAACCTGGCGATCATCGGGCGCTACATCCTGACTCCGGATATCTTTGAGATTCTCGAGCGCACACCGGCTGGCAAAAACGGCGAGATTCAGATCACCGATGCGCTGCTGGAGCAGGCCAAATCCGGTTGCGTTCTGGCGTATCAGTTCAAAGGCCGGCGCTTCGATTGCGGCAGCATCGACGGCTTCGTTGAGGCCACCAACTACGTCTACGAGAACATCTACAAGAAGCAGGGGTAAGCCGCTCTTCTCCCACTACTGTCCCAGCAGTTGCAGCACCATGCGTCGGTTCTCGGGCGATGCCTTCCGGAACCGGCGCAGCAATTCCGCCTCGTCGTCGGTGAGCTGCACCCGGTTCAGTTCCTTTTCCAACTCCGCCAGCGCCACCGACAGATCGTCACTGTTGCTGAACGCAAGCCCGGGTAGTTCAAGCTGACCGTCCTGCCCGGCGTCGTCAATATCCAGCAACGTCTCCAGCGGCGTTTCAGTTTTCAAACAAAGATCCAGCAGTTCGGCTGCGCTCGGGTAACAACGCTGTCTTGGATCGGCGCTCTCCCAGCCACGCACCCGTTCCTCGTCCACACCACAGATTTGGGCAACATCCCATAACGACAACCGCCCGTGCTCCCGGAGTTCGCGAAGCCGTCGATGAAAGGATTCCAAGTACCGCATGACAAAGCCCTCTCAGCCCCGAGGATCAGACTCTGGGCGAACGAATTGGATCAGTCGAGCAATGTAACCCACTCCTCACCGGCGGCACAATCGGCCCACGATAAAACCGGAAACGGTCATCAGCGCCTACCAACGGGCGAACCGACCGGAGCCTGGCAGCATCCGTGCATCTGTGACTGCCCGCACAATTGGCGCGCGTTGGTTTGATTGTCGGACTGTACGCCCGCTAAGGTAAGAACCTCGATCAGCCTGTAACCACGACAACAATAAACGGAACGATCGGATGCGCCCGAGTGCCCTTTTGACGATTGCCATCGCTATTGGCGTTGTGGCGGGAACCACGGCCCTGCTGTCGCGGGAAAACCCCGATCGCCCAGTAGCAGCGGACACAACCCAGGCTTTGCCGGGCTCGGCAACCAAACCCGCACCCGGCGGCTCCACGCAGGCCAGCACCGGTCAGAATGCCGCCGCAGCCCCGCAAGAGTCGCCACTGGCCTTTATGCTGGCCAACGTCGCCAGCGACTATCGCCACGCGATCCGCTATCCCGAATGGTCGACACCGCTCTCACCCAGCCAGGCACGGGCGTATCAGGGCAACAACTACCATCCGGTCGCCCTGCCACTTGGCGACACCGGCCACTTCACCGTCACCCTCGAAAAATATCGCTTCACCCGCGATGAACCAATCCTCGTTGCGGCATCAATATCCGGACCTCAGATCGTCGACGACACCCTGTCAGCAACCCTGGAAGCGATCGGCACCCGGGACGCCGTCACGTCAACAACGCTGAGTCGCGCAGACGGCCTGGGCAGTTTTGCCGGCGTACTGGATTCCGATCACGCCCCGGGTGAGTACCGGCTCATCGTTTCAGCGCGCGTGGATGGCCGGATCATCCGGCACGCCTCCACCTTGACGATAGAACCGGATCTGGGTGAGTTCAAAGGCCTGGACGATCCGTTTGTCCGCAACAACAACCTGGTCATACCGGTCCGCTTCAAGGCACGGGAAGGTGGTTTCTATGCACTGGCGGCGCAGCTTTACCACGGCCAGACCCCCATCGCCCAGCTCAGCACCGAACAACGCCTCGACGGCGGCACCGGTCGGATCGAACTCCGTGCCCACGGCACGGTGCTCGCCCACCGCGATGTCGATGGCCATCTCGAGCTCAGACACCTCCACCTGCGGCAACTCCCGGCCCGCCCGGGTGACCGCACGCATCACGCCTTCGGTCCGGACGCCGGCTATGAATTCGCACCACCGGATCTCGGCAGTCTCCGTGACGAGCCGGTGGTCACCCCCGAATCAGAGCAGCGGGCCGAGCTATTGCAACGGCTCGCGGACAAGTTCTGATAAACAACAATAACAGTGATCAACGGAGCATCTATGACAACGAAAATAAGGAAAACAGTCCAGGCCTGCCGTCAGGCCCTTACCGTCACCGCGGCAGCGACGCTCTTGGCCGGTAACGCACACGCCCAGCTGGCCGGCCACAACGTGATTCTCGTTCACGGTTTTCAGATGGAGGATCTGTCCAACCCGCCAGGTAGTTTTTCGGACATCGAACAGGCCGGTGCCGACTATTGGCAAGGATTCTGGCTGAACCGTGCCGAAGCCCGCATCGACTGGGGCAGCGATGGCCGCATTGAAGGCAGCATCGCGCAGCAAGCCTACCAGCAGCTGAAAACCATCAGCCAGCAGGGCCTGTGCAATGACTATTGCATTCTGGTCACCCACTCCACCGGCGATCTCGTCACCCGCTATCTACTGGAAAACCAGGCTCGCTGGTTGCAGGCCGATGGACTTCAACCACTCAAAATCCTGGCCGCCATTGACCTCGCCGGCGCTGGCGGAGGCACAGAAATCGCCAATCTTGCGGTCAGCATCGCCTACAACGACAGCTGGTACAACTGGCCAGCCAGACAAGCCGTCAAAGCCTTTCTTGGCATCGATCCGGAGCCGGCGAATCTGGGCGTGGTAAACGACCTTCAGACCAACGCCGCGCGCAACCTTGCCGTTAGCCCGAACAGCATTCCGAGACTGCGGTTTGTGGGCGGGGGATCCTCCTACGGAGGCGTTACCAAGCCGTTTATTGCCGGCACCGATGACGGAGTGGTACCCACTCACTCTGCCTGCGGCGCGACCACCGCAGAGGGCATCGATTCCTGCTCCAACAGCATCAGTCTGGCCGGCAAAGTAAGCAGCCAAAACGGTCCCGACGCCCTCTATCACAACCACTACCCCGTCCTGATGAGTGAGGGAACCTCCCACGGCGGCGTGAAAGGGGGCGAAACCGGCAACGTCGCGGTTCCGGTCGTCAACAACACAACCCTCAACGGGCTCCGGGTCGACTTTGCCAGCCGCACCTACAACAAACGCCCCTGGTGGCAATGGTGGGGCAGTGGCGACCAGTACATTGAAGTACCGGGTTCCGACCAGACCGACATGTCCACCCTGCTCTACACGACACTGAACGACTGACCGCGCAACGCGCGATCAACAGGGACACCCCCTCCGGCTCACGGACGAGCCCTTCCCCGCTTTTCTTTTTACGTTGCAAGCTATACATTGGGCGACAAACCCGACCTGACGGCCTCCCCCGTAATGACCGATGCCCGCAAATCCGATCTCTTGCTAGTACTGGTGACGGTCCTGGCAGCCATCAGCTGGATGTTTTCCAAAGAAGCCGTGCTGCTGATGCCACCGCTGAAGTTTATGGCGGTGCGGTTTTTGCTGGCCGGCGGCCTGCTGCTGCTGGCAGCGCATCGGGTCATTCGGGCCCTCGACGCCGATCAGGTGCGACGTGGCGTTGGTGTTGGCCTGGTGTTCGGGGTGGCGATGTGCTTCTGGGTCATGGGCCTGTTCCACGGCGACAGCATGGGCGAAGGTGCCTTTCTGACCAGTCTTGGCGTTGTCATCGTGCCGATCATTGCACGACTGGTGTTTCGCGAACCGCAACCCCTGAGCACCTGGCTGGCCATTCCCCTGGCCGCCCTGGGGCTTGCCCTGCTGTCACTGAAAAACGGATTCCAGCCTAAGCCCGGTCAGATCTTTTTCGTCGTTGCGGCCTGCATCTTCGCGCTCTACTTCACCCTGAATACCCGGGCCGCCAACCAGCGAACGGTGACCAACCGACACGGGGTGCGGATCGAAAAAAGGCGGGTCCCCGCGCTGCCCCTGACGGCCATGGCTCTGTTGACCGTGGGCGGCGTGACCCTGATCGCTTCACTGGTGCTGGAACCCTGGTCACCGGCCCTATCGGCCCCGGAGCCCTTACTGGTGGTGTGGATTCTGGCCAGTGCGGTGATTGGCACCGCGGGACGCTTCCTGGTCCAGACCTACGCGCAAAGCCTGTCCAACCACAGCCACGGCGTCGTTATTCTGGTGCTGGAGCCGGTCTGGGTTGCCCTGTTCGCCGCCGCCTGGTTTGGCGAAACCATGTCGGCTACCCAGCTGGCAGGTTGCGCGTTCATTTTCGCCGCCCTTATTATCAATCGTTGGGGGGCAGTCAGCCGGGCATTCCGAACCGGTCTGCGACAGCGAAAAAGCAGCTAAAAAGGTGTTGACCCGTTTCCTCAAAATCCGTATATTTCGTCCCCGTTGCAGGACGTAGGACCATAGCTCAGTTGGTTAGAGCGCTACCTTGACATGGTAGAGGTCCCCAGTTCGAATCTGGGTGGTCCTACCAATTCCTGCCAGAATTTCGAGAAACCATCTTGGCTTACCAAGGTGGTTTTTTTGTATGGCCATCACGCCCCGTTCCGGATACGCCGGGTAACACCCGCCACCAGCGCCATCACCATGAGAAAAACGGTCGACATCACCACCACCACCTCCTGCCTCGCGGTGGATGCGCTCAGTGAAGCTTCGGGGTTGCCGAAGCAGCGGGTCAAAGACGCCATGAACAAAGGCGCATGCTGGTGGCTGCGCAAAGGCAAACACGTCCGCCTCCGGCGCGCCAAACAGACCCTACCCGCCGGCACCCGACTCCAGCTGTACTACGACTCGACGGTTCTGGCACGGGAACCTGAACGTGCTGAAATGATCAGCAATATCGGGCGCTACTCCGCCTGGTTCAAGCCCCACGGCCTGCTGGCCCAAGGGTCCCAGTGGGGCGACCATTGCAGTCTGCTGCGACAAGCGGAGCTGGCACTTGGCAAGACGGTGTTTCTCGTTCACAGGCTGGATGCGGATGCCGCTGGCCTGATGCTGCTGGCGCACGACGGCAAGGCTGCCGGCGCCCTGTCTCAGTGTTTTTCCGGCCGCACCATGACCAAACGATACCGGGCCCGGGTTAAGGGGTTGCTGACCGCGAAGGAGCAACGGATCGACACCCCCATCGACGGCAAGTCTGCGATCAGCTTTGTCACCAGCCTGGAACAGGAGACCGACAGCACCCTGGTGGAGGTCCGGATCGAAACCGGCCGCAAACACCAAATACGGCGCCACTTGGCCGAATTGGGCCACCCGATCGTTGGTGATCGCCTGTACGGAGGTCCCGGCCCGGCGCCCTTGCAGCTGCTCGCCTGCGCCCTGGCGTTCGAATGCCCGATCAGCCAGCGGCCTATCACTCTTGAGTTACCGGACAGGCTGAACACCCTCCGCACACAAAAAGACCGGCTGTCATAGCCGGTCTTTTGGGTCGTTTCCTGTCCGCCTGGGCCTTATCAGACCTGATAAAAATCCCGATACCAGTCAACGAAACGGGCAATACCCTCCTCGACCGGGGTCGAGGGCTTATAGCCCACGTCCTCAATCAGGTCGTCCACATTGGCATAGGTCGCCGGCACATCGCCCGGCTGCAGCGGTAGCAGATTTTTCTGCGCTTTTTTGCCCACCCGCTCTTCGATGATCTCAATAAATCGCGACAGCTCGACCGGGTTGTTACTGCCAATGTTGTAAATCCGGTAGGGCGCCTTCGACGTGCCCGGGTCCGGGTTATTGCCCTGCCAGTCAGCATTCGGCTGAGCGACGTTATCCAGGGTACGAATCACCCCTTCGACAATGTCGTCGATATAGGTGAAGTCCCGTTTGTGTCGGCCATGATTGAACACATCGATCGGCTCACCCGCCAGAATCTTGCGGGTGAAAATGAACAACGCCATATCGGGCCGGCCCCAGGGGCCGTACACCGTGAAGAAGCGAAGTCCGGTCGTTGGCAACTGGTACAGGTGGCTGTAGGTGTGGGCCATCAGCTCGTTGGCTTTTTTCGATGCCGCATAGAGGCTCAGTGGGTGATCCACGTTATCGTGCACCGAGAACGGCATGGATTCGTTGGCGCCGTAGACCGAACTGCTGGAAGCGTACACCAGGTGCTCGACACCGTTGTGCCGGCACCCTTCCAGAATATTCATGAAACCGACCAGGTTAGCATCAACGTAGGCGTGCGGGTTTTCAAGGGAATAACGAACACCCGCCTGGGCTGCAAGGTGCACCACCCGCTGGGGCTTGTGCTCGGCGAAGATTTTCGCCATCACACCGCGATCGGCGACATCTTCCCGAATCTCGGTGAATCCGGGCTGGGGCGTGAGCCGGGCCAGCCGGGCCTCTTTCAGGCTGACGTCGTAATAGTCGTTGACGTTATCAACGCCCACAACCTCATCACCCCGGGCGAGCAGTCGCTGGGCAAGATGTGAACCGATAAAACCCGCAGTTCCAGTAACCAGAACTTTCAAAGACCTACTCCTTAAAAAACAATACCGGCGCTGACAAAAGGACCGTCAATATCGACATCCAGGCGATCATCGCCATCTTCATAGTCGATCAGCATCTGACGGTAACCGGCACGCAACTGCACGATGGACAGCTCGAACTGGCCATAGACGTTGTAATCGTGCAGAGAATCACCACCGTAGCTGATGAAGTTCCCCTCACCACCAACGGAAACGCCGGTCAGGGGCAGGTCGAAACGAGCGGCGAGATACCCCATCGGCACCACCGCATCGACCCGGGTGCGGCTCAGGTTCGTCGTGCCGATTTGCTGAACCACCAGATCACCGGACAGATCCCGCGCCGTCAGCCCCAGATCCAGGTTGATCCAGTTATCGAGCACCTCGTAGTAAAGCGTCAGATCGAGCTGATCGATCTCCAGGTCGGAACGGACATTCACGCCCGCGCCTATCCCGCCAAAGTCGCCGGTCAACCGCCCGCGCCCGCTCTGGTCCAGCGACGTATAGTTAATGCGAACGTTCGGAAGGATCGGAATCGGATGTTCAAAATACAGCGCCGCGTTGGAGTTGGACACGTCGCCCAGGTCGAGATCGTTTTCTACGTCAATCACATCGCCGTCGTTGCCCGCCTGTCCGGACAAATCGGAATCCCAGTAACTGACACTTGCGCCAAGCCCGAGCACATCGGCCTGCGCCAGCGGAGCGGTAAGCAGCAACGAGCCGCCCAGTACCATCATCAGTTTACGCATAAGGCACCTCTATGGGTGGGTGTATGTCCGGCTCAGTCGAACTGGATGCCGAGGCGACGGCCTACTTCCTCGTAGGTTTCGATCACCTCACCCAGTCCCTGGCGGAACCGGTCCTTGTCCATTTTCTTGCGTGTGGCCTTGTCCCAGATCCGGCAACCGTCCGGGCTAAACTCGTCGCCCAGGACAATCTGGCCACCGCTGCGACCGAATTCGAGTTTGTAGTCCACCAACAACATACCCGCCTGATCGAACAGACTCTTCAGCACGTCGTTGACCTTGTAGGTCAGCGCTTTCATCTGAGCCAGCTCGTCTGCAGTCGCCCAGCCAAAGCTGATGGCGAGCGATTCGTTGACCATCGGGTCGTGCAGTTCGTCGTTTTTCAGGAACAGTTCGAAGGTCGGCGGGTTCAGCTCTACGCCCTCCTCTACCCCCAACCGGCGGCAGAGACTGCCAGCAGACACGTTCCGGACCACGCACTCCACCGGAATCATGTCGAGTTTCTTGACCAGCGACTCATTGTCCGACAGCAGTCCTTCGAAGTGGGTCGGCACCCCGGCGGCCTCGAGCTTCTCCATAATGAAGGCATTGAACTTGTTGTTCACCATCCCCTTACGGTTCAGTTGTTCTTTCTTCTGGCCATCAAAAGCCGAGGTATCGTCACGGAAAACCAGGACGAACTTGTTGGGATCGTCCGTCCGGAATACAGACTTTGCCTTGCCAGCGTAGAGCTCTTCGCGCTTTTCCATTGGTTTCTCCGAAAGGGGTGTCTCACGACACCGCCAGTTCATCAGTATAGATAATCAAACAAGCTGGTCAGTAAATCCGCTGACGAACGGTCGCCGGCGTAAGACGCTTCCTGCTGCACAGTCACAAACACCGCCCGCTCCCGATTGGCCAACGTCACCGTGTGGGTGTGCAGCGGTGCCTCGTCATCGCCGAACCAGTTAAACCATCCCGGTTCACGCTCATCCTGTGACCGGAAATCGACCTGCAGCCAGCCTTCGCTGCGGTTCAGATCGACAACCGTCGCGCCGGATTCGGTCAATGCCCGGTTGACTTCCGCCCAGGACCGCCCGTAATCAAGCTCCATCCGGATCGACACCGGCTCATCATCGCTTGAAATCAATCTGACCCGGGGATCACCGACCAAGCCGGATGCTGCCCGCGAGAAGGATTTACTCTCTTCCCGCTGTTTCAGGAAGTCAGCCAGATCCGCCAACAACCGCTTTTGGAACGCCAGCTCCTGAGCCGACGGAACCTGAGCGTCGCGCCAGGGCATGATCTCCGAAGGTGACGTCGCGAGCTCCAGCTTACGAACCTGAATTTCGGTGGTTTTGCGCCGAATCCCCGGCGTCATTCGGAGCTGAACCAAGGTACTGGGCTCGGCGCTGCCGGGCGGCTCCGATGACAGTCCGACCAGCTCGCGGGCACGCTTGCTGAAGTTCGCCAGCTCGCTCTGTATCAGGCCCAACTGCGGGCTGTCGTAAGCCACACCGAGGCCGCTTTGGTTCATGTAGGCGTTTGCGGCAGGCCACAAGCGGCCAGGAACATCGTTGACCAGTAGCCAGACACGCCCGTCGAGTTCTTCGACAACGTAGTTCTCATCGAGGATTTCGGAGGTCATGTCAGGCGGGGTCGGAATGGCCGAGGCGTACATCTTGCCGGACTCGGAGGTGTTGATGCTCCGAATGGGCATCGCCTCACGGAAGCGATCCTGATCGGCGGATGACGGCACCTTCAGTGGGCGCCCTTCGTCGGCGTTGACGTAACGCTCGGAGCGATCCTCGATCATGCTGCAACCCGAGGCAAGCAACAGAAAAAGGCCGGCGACCGTCGCCGCAGGCCTGACAATACGGGCAAATGGGGTTCTGACTCGAACCTGCATCAAGATTCTCCGGTTCTGGGACGGTTGTTCAGAAAACTCAGAGCACCGCTGCGGCGCTCAGGGCCTCTTCAACTTCGCCGTGGAATCGCTCACTGAGCGGCGTCAGCGGCAGGCGGATGCCTTCACTGATCAGGCCCATTCGATGCAACGCCCACTTGACCGGGATCGGGTTGGCTTCCAGGAACAGCTTTCGGTTCAGCGGCATCAGCAGGTCGTTCAACCGTTCTGCCTCCGCCCGATTGCCGGCAATAGCCGCTTCACAGAGCTGTGCCATGCTTCTAGGCGCAACGTTAGCGGTCACCGAAACATTGCCCTTGGCACCCGCCAGCATAAGCTCCATCGCGGTGGCATCGTCACCGGAGTAGACCGCCAGGCGGCCATCCAGCGCCTCAATAAGCTCTTTGCCTCGGGGAATGTTTCCGGTTGCGTCCTTGATTGCGACAATGTTCGGGATGTCCGCCAGCCGCAGCACGGTTTCGTTGAGCATGTCACAGGCGGTCCGACCAGGCACGTTGTAGAGCATCTGGTTCATCCCCGGAACAGCTTCGGCAATGGCTTTGAAATGCTGGTACAACCCTTCCTGGGTGGGTTTGTTGTAGTACGGAACCACCAGCAGGCAGGCGTCCGCGCCCAGTTTGTGCGCTTCGGAGGTCAGTTCAATGGCCTCGCGGGTGCTGTTTCCGCCGGTGCCAGCGATCACAGGAATCCGGCCATCGACACGTTTTATGATATGACCGATCACCTGGCAGTGTTCTTCCGGGTCCAGAGTGGCGGACTCACCGGTAGTGCCCACAGCGACGATGCCATGAGTGCCGTTTTCAATGTGAAAGTCGACCAGTTTGTCCAGCTCTTCCCAGTGGACGTCTCCGTTGGGATGCATGGGCGTGACCAGTGCGACAAGGCTACCCGTAATCATAAAAGCTCCGTCCGAATAAAAGCGATATGGTAATGTTGGGCACGACCTGACACAAGGGAATTAAAGGAGATGTGATGTCGACCGTTCAACTCAATCAACCCGTACCCGATTTCGAAGCCCAGGCCACCGGCGATCAGACCGTGCGCCTGTCCGATCTTCGCGGCAAAAACGTGGTGCTGTATTTCTACCCCAAGGACAACACCCCCGGCTGCACGACGGAAGGCCAGGATTTCCGCGACCGGATCAACGCCTTTGACGCTCTGAACACGGTCATCTTCGGGATCTCACGCGATGGTTTGAAAGCCCACGAAAACTTTCGTGCCAAATATGAGTTTCCGTTCCACCTGATCTCAGACAAGGACGAAAACCTGTGCCGGCTGTTCGATGTCATCAAGTTGAAGAAGCTGTACGGCAAGGAATACATGGGCATCGACCGCAGTACGTTCCTGATCGATAAAGACGGTGTTCTTCGCCAGGAGTGGCGCAGCGTCAAAGTCAAAGGGCACGCCGATGCCGTACTTGAGGCGGTCAAGGCCCTGTAACGGGGCCTCGAACCTAAGCCTCCTCCACCAACGGCGGTACTTCCTTGACCGGCCAGGCTGCGAAGACCGCCTTGAGCATCGTCGCCAGGGGAATGGCAAAGAACACCCCCCACAGGCCCCAGATCCCGCCAAAAAACAGAACCGCCACGATGATGGCAACCGGATGCAGGTTGTTCACCTCGGAAAACAGGATTGGCACAAGCACATTGCCATCCAGAGCCTGAATGATGCCGTAGATCACCATCACCCAGATAAAGTGACTGCCCCAGCCAAAAGCAAAGAGGGCGATCATCGCAACCGGAATGGTGACCACCGCCGCACCGATGTAGGGAATCACCACACTCAGCCCCACCATCAGCGACAACAGTGCCGCGTACGGCATGCCCAGGAATTTGAAGGCAACGTAGGTCACACTGCCGACAATCAGTATTTCCAGCGCCTTCCCGCGCACGTAGTTGGCACACTGCAGATTCACCTCGTGCCAGATTTTCAGCATCATCGGTCGCTGGGGCGGCAGCAGACGCGCAATTGACCCCAGCAGCACTTCTTTGTCCTTGAGAAAGAAAAACACCAGGATCGGCACCAGCACCATGTAGATCAGCAAGGCCACCAGATCCGGAATGCTCGACAACGAAAACGACACCAGCCACTGAGTCATGTGACCGACTTCGGTAGAGACCTGCTGGTAAATGGCGGTCACCGCCTCTCCGGAGATGACCTGGGGATACTGTTCGGGCAACAACTCAAGGTACGACTGCATCTCGCGGATGATGCGGGGCGCTTCGCCGGCCAGATTGCTGACCTGGGACCAGATCAACGGCAGCAAGCCAAAGATGAAACCGATCAGCACCCCCATGAACACCAGGAACACGCCGATGATGGCGACCATCTCCGGCACGCCCAGGCGCGTCAGCTTGGTGACAAGGCCCTGAAGAATGAACGCGACAATCAACGACGCAATGGCAGGCGCCAGCATCGTGCCAAACAGGATAACGAAAACCGTACCAGTCACCAGCAGCAGAAAAAGGATGACGGCTTCTTCATCTGAAAAGTATTTGTGCGCAAGACCGCGTAAAATCCTAACCATCAACGTCTCCGAACGGTTAACCGCCGCACTTTATCACAAACCGATATTCGCCATTCGATTCCGATGCGCTGACCAGAGTATGATTCGACAGTTTCAAAAAGGCGGGAATATCCCGGGCGGAACCCGCATCCGTTGCAACAACCTCAAGCAATTCGCCGGCGGACATGCCGTTGAGTTCGAGTTTGGTTTTCAGGAGCGGCATCGGACATCGAAGCCCGGAGGCATCCAGTGTACGGTCAGCCATAATGTAGAGGCACCCTGTCATTCTATGGGATTGCAAGCCGGCATTATGCCCGCAGAGATGCCGCATTGCACCTCAACGGGTGTTAATGTTTTGCCTGAAACGCACTTAGCAACCCGCTGTCAAAACGAACGAAAATCAAGGAAGTGACACTGTCGATGAAGCCTAACACCGGCCCCCATGCACCTCTGTTACCAAGACTGAAAGCAGCACTGCTTGCGTTCGCCTTGGCGGTCGGCACCGGAGTTGCCGGCGCACAGGAAACCGCATTGCCAAGCATTGGTGGCACAGGCGGCGGCCTGATTGCCGGTCAGCAGGAGTCCGACATAGGCCGCCAGGTCATGGTGTCACTGCGCCGGTCCGCTCCGCGAATCAATGACCCGCTGGTGTACGACTACCTCAGCTCAGTGACCTATCGTCTGGTGCCCTCCGCGCCACTGCAGGACCGCAACCTGACCCTGATCGTGATTGACAGCCCTGCCATCAACGCATTCGCGGTACCCGGCGGAATCGTCGGGGTCAACGGCGGCCTGTTTCTGAATGCGACCACCGAACAGCAGTTTGCGTCGGTGCTCGCCCACGAACTGGCCCACCTCAGCCAACGCCACTTTGCCCGACGCCTCGAGCAGCAGGAAACCAACGCCCCGCTCACACTGGCAGGCATGATCGCCGGGATTGTCCTGTCCGCCGTCACTCAGTCCGACATCGGGCTGGCAGCCATCGCCGGCACCCAGGCCCTGTCCGCACAGAACATGCTGGCATACAGCCGCGCCCATGAGCAGGAAGCCGATCGTATCGGCATGGAGATCCTGGCCTCGGCCGGAATGGACCCAAGAGGCATGCCGGAAATGTTTGAAATTATGATGCGCCAGAACCGGCTGCAGGGGAACCGGCTGCCGGAGTACCTGTCCACACACCCGCTGACCCAGAACCGGGTAGCAGACACCCGAAACCGAGCCGAACAGTTCCCCGCCAAAACCATCCGCGACACCCAGGAATACCACCTGATCCGGGGCCGCCTCCAGGTCCGCTACGCGAGTTCGCCAGCTTCGGCAATCGAGACCTACGAAGCGTATATGAACGCGGAGGACGCGAGAACCAACCTCGCCATCCGCTATGGCCTGGCCATCGCCTACCAGGCCGCCGGCAAGCTCCAGCGGGCCGAATCCGAACTCCGGGCACTTCTGGACGATCACCCCGGTCGCATCACCCTGCAGGTGTCACTCGCCGAGGTTCTGATCGAACAGGGCCGGCACGCCGAAGCCCAGGACCTGATGGCCGAAGCGCTTGGCCGCAATCCGGGCAATTATCCCATTCAGGTTACCCTTGCTCAGGCGGAGATGGCAGACGGGAATGGCGCCGCAGCGGCAGAGCACCTGCGGGCACTGACCCGGCAAATGCCTCAACATGAACAGCTTTGGCTCAGACTGGCCGAAGCGGAGGGGATCGCCCGGAACATCGTTGGCGTGCATCGCGCCCGGGCGGAATACGAAGTGCTGATGGGCAATCTGGAATCGGCACAGCGCCAACTGCGCCAGGCCCAGGAAAAACTTCCCGCCGGCTCACCCCAGCGTCAGGTGGTCACCGAACGCCTGGCGGAGATCACCAGACAGCTTCAGGCTCGGCGCAGCGGCTAAGCGGCCCGGCCGGCTCGCGTCAGGCGTTGCCGGCTGCCTTGAGGTTCATGTTGGCGGTAAAATCCAGCATCCGCTGCAGCGGCTTCAGCGCCCGTACCCGCAGCGCTGGATCCACCTGCACTTCCTGACCACCGGTCTGCAGCACGCTTAACAGGTTCTCGAGCCCATTCATCGCCATCCAGGGGCAGTGTGCGCAGCTACGGCAGGTGGCACCGTTCCCTGCCGTCGGCGCTTCGATCAGCGTTTTGTTCGGCGCCAGTTGCTGCATTTTGTAGAAAATGCCGTTGTCGGTGGCGACTATGAACTGCTCGTTCGGTAGCGTCTGAACTGCGTGAATCAACTGAGAGGTGGAGCCGACCACGTCCGCCATTTCCACCACCGCCTCCGGGGATTCGGGGTGCACCAGAATGGCCGCATCCGGGTACAGCGCCTTCAAATCCTCAAGACCGCGGTATTTGAACTCCTCGTGAACAATACAGGAGCCGTCCCACAGCAGCATGTCCGCGCCTGTAGTCTTCTGCACGTAGTGACCCAGATGCTTATCCGGTGCCCAGAGGATCTTTTCGCCACGCGCATCCAGAGCTTCGACAATCGCCTGCGCACAACTGGAGGTCACCACCCAGTCGGCCCGAGCCTTTACCGCCGCAGAGGTATTGGCGTAGACCACAACCGTGCGATCCGGGTGCTGGTCGCAGAACGCCGAGAATTCATCGGCAGGACAACCGACATCCAGAGAACAGGTCGCCTCCAGCGTCGGCATCAATACCCGCTTTTCCGGGTTCAGGATCTTGGCCGTCTCGCCCATGAAACGAACCCCGGCCACCACCACGGTAGAGGCGGAATGGTGATGTCCGAACCGTGCCATTTCCAGGGAATCGGCCACACAGCCCCCGGTCTCTTCAGCCAGACGCTGGATATCCGGGTCGGTGTAATAGTGAGCAACGAGCACCGCATCCCTGGCCTTGAGTTCGGTTTTGATCCTGGCTTCGAGCTCCGCCTTCTCTTCAGCACTCAAAGGCTTCGGCTCTGCTTGGTGGGCAAGGTGCTCCTGAACTAGGATACGGTCTTCAGCTCGTGTCATTCCTGTATCTCTGTCGTACGATCGTGCCGGAAGTATACCACCCCGACCTTCATTTTCATGAACCTGCCATCAAAGCGTCATCCGCGGGTCAAGCCGAGCGAATCCGCCTCTCACTTCATCAATAGGGCTTTCCGGGCAAAAAAAAAGAGCCCGAAGGCTCTTTTTAGAAAGCGCCTGAACGACGCTGCGATATGGTGGGTCGTGTAGGATTCGAACCTACGACCAATTGGTTAAAAGCCAACTGCTCTACCAACTGAGCTAACGACCCAAACGAGGCGCATATAGTACTGATATTTTTACGTTGTTCAACCCCTTTTTTTGAGGTTCTTGCAGTTTTTTTTGAGCCAGCCTCTTAGCCGTTTCCCTGCCCCAAAAACTTGCGGGCCAGCGTCGCGGCGCTGCTGTCCGGATAATCCGCAATCACTTTCTCCATGCGCTGACGTGCCTGCGCCTTATCGCCCAGCTGATCAAGCGTCACACCAAGTTTGTAAACCGCATCCGGTGCCTTGCGATGATCCGGATAACGGGTTGCAACGATGGTGAAGGCCTGTTTCGCTTGCTCAAGCTGGGGCTTGACCAGATACACCTCACCCAGCCAGTAATAGGCGTTAACCGTCAGGTCGCCCTCTGGGTATTTGTCGATGAACTCGTACAGCCGGTTGATCGCAGTATCGTATTTTTTCTGATTCCGGATCAGATCCTGAATCTCATTGTAGGCCTTGCGCTCTTCCGCATCCGGCTGCCGGTACTCCCGGATCTCCGCGGGCGCGGCGCGACCGGTTGCCGCCGCTTCGGCTTCAGCAGGTTTGCTGGCGATGTCCTCCGACAGCTTCAGAATACGCTGGTCGAGATCGATGTAGCGATCACGGCTCTGTTCCTGAAGACGCGTAATCAGATGCCGCTGCTCCTCTACCTCACCCCGCAGCTGCCGAACCTCGGACTGCAACTGCTGGATCATGTAAAAAAGCTCCGCGGTGGCCTGATTGTTGCCACTTTTTCGCTGGGCTTCCGACGCGCTCGTCTGAAAGGCCGGCGTGGAAGACTGCGCCATCACCGATCCCGCCGGCACCAGGGCCAGCGGGAACAGTACAGACGCCATGAGCCATGTTCTCATGGGTATAACCGCTCTTTGATGGGTGGCTTAGTTAAACACCAGCTCAACGCGACGGTTTTGTGCCCAGGCACTTTCGGTGGATCCCATCACGGCCGGCTTTTCTTCACCATAGCTTACGGTTTCGATCTGGCCACGTGAAGCACCGTTGACGATCAGGAAGCGCTGAACCGCATTGGCGCGGCGTTCGCCCAGTGCCAGGTTGTATTCCTTGGTGCCGCGTTCATCGGCGTGCCCTTCCAGACGCACCTTCTGGCCCGGGTTATCTGCCAGGAACCGGGCATGAGCAACCAGTACGTCACGGGCTTCCGGCTTGATTTCCGCGGTGTCAAAATCGAAATAGAACACGGTGATATCGCGCAGCGCCTGCTGCTCGGCCTGGGCTTCAGCCGCGCGACGCTCTTCGTCAGTCAGCGCAGAAGAAGACACACCGCCTTCGTCGGCGCCGCCGTATACCGTTGAGCCGCCCTCCTGATCGATAGCAGCGACATCGGAATCGCCATAGGCACCGCCTTCTACCGTGTCGCCCGTTGAGCTACAGCCGGCCACCAGGCCCAGGGACAGCATGAGAGCGAACGCTTTGTTCTGTGCAGACAACGTCATAGTCTTTTCCTTTGGTTCAGGGTTAACACGTTAAATGACACCGAGGGACCGGCGCGCGCGGATCAGCGCACAATCGGCCCCCAGGCGGGTTCTCGAACATCACCTTCCGAGGCAGGCAGACTGTATGCCGCGCCACCATCGGCAGAGATGACAGTCAGCACGCTGGTACCACTTTGCTTGGTGGCGTAGATCAGCATCCGACCGTTCGGTGAAACACTGGGGGACTCATCCGACGCGGTCCGGGTCAGGATGGTCTCCTCCCCGGTCTTCAGATTGGTCCGGGCAATATGGAAAGCGCTGTCCCGCTGATGGACGTAGTACACGTACTGACCCGAACTGTCTGGCCGGGGCCGCGCGTTGTACCGGCTGCCAAAGGTAATGCGGCGCGGCTCCGAGGAGAGACTCTCCATATGGTAAATCTGCGGCCCACCGGAACGGTCGGAGGTAAAGAAGATGCCCTTGCCCGTGTGGTCGTAAACACCTTCCGTCTCGATCGCCCAATGGTTGGTCAACCGGGTCAGTTGTCGGCTTGCCAGATCCATCCGATACACCTCGGCGTTGCCGTCTTTTGACAGCGTCATCAGCAACGATCGCCCGTCATTGGACCAGGCCGGGGCGGAATTCAGACCGGGAAAATCCGCCACCTTGGTGCGTTTCCCGGTCGCCAGTTCATGCACAAACACAATGGGCTTGCCGGTTTCAAAAGACACATAAGCCAGCCGTTTACCGTCCGGAGACCAGGCCGGCGACAGGATCGGCTCCTGGCTTTCCAAGCGAATGCGGGCACGCTTGCCATCGACATCGCTGACCTGGAGACGATACCGGGGCTTGCCATTGAAGGAGTCCAGCGTAACGTAAGCCAGCTTCGTGGAGAACGCGCCCGGCACCCCGGTAATGGCCTCGTATACCCGGTCACTGATGTGGTGACCGAGGGTCCGTAGATTGTTCACCGAAGCACTCGCGGTTTCGCCAAGAATCCGCTGCTCCCGATTGACATCGAACAGCTCGAAGCGGGCGTTGACCCGATCACCTGTTCGATTGAGTTCCCCGACCAGAACGTAGCGCTGACCGAGCATCCGCCAGTCCCGGAAAAACACCTCCTCCCGGCGTGATGGCAGGCTCAGCATTTTCTCCGGCGGCAACGGGCGGAATTCACCACTCATGGTGAGATCGTCCTGAACGATCCGGCTGACTTTGTCGCCGGCGGGCATGCCACCGTTCTCGGCAAACGGCACGACCGAGATCGGAATGGCCGAGTCGGCGCCTTCGGTAATCCGAATAAGCAGCTCCGCGTGAGCACTACCAGCGATCATCGCAACAGCGGCCAGCGCGACTGCCAGGGCACGGGAAAGGGGTATCCTGATCCGTTTAAACATGGGCCATCCTGCTTTATCTGCTCATCCGTTCCGGATTGAATTCGGTTGTAAATTGCCGGAAGTAGCGTTCGAAGGTTTCGCGATCATCCGGCACCGGGTATCGGGCCACCGAACGTACCGCGCTCAGGGCCGAATTGTCGAAAGCGGTATTGCCGCTGCTGCTCACCAGCTTTACGGACACCAGCTCGCCGGTCGGCAGCAGCGTGATCTGCAGCCTGGCCGTCATTTCCTCGGTGGCCGAGGATGGCGGGAACCAGGCATTGCTCAGTCGCTCCCGAATCAGCGCCAGGTACT